>PUPC01000294.1 GCA_003553185.1 Planctomycetota bacterium
ACTGATCGTGGACCAGGGCGTGGCGGTCGAGTGCCTCACCGCTGTCTCGGTCTTCCACCAGTCGAGCGCCGAGCCGGACGAGGACCATCCCACGGCCCGGGCGGCCCGGCGGCTGGGCGTGCCCATCACGTTCATCGACGTGAGCGCCGAGATGCTCGCCATGGTGAAAAACCCGAGCCACGGCCTCGGCAGCGGGATGAACCCGTGTATCGACTGCCGGGTGTTCCTGCTCCGCAAGGCGGCAGAGCGGATGACTGAGACCGGGGCCGACTTCGTCGTCACCGGCGAGGTGCTTGGGCAGCGTCCGATGTCCCAGCGGGGAGAGCCAATGCGGCAGGTCGTTCGAGAGGCCGGGCTGGAGGGGCTGGTGCTCCGGCCGCTCTGCGCCCAGCGGCTCTCCCCGACGATCCCCGAGCGGCGCGGTTGGGTGGACCGCGACCGGCTGCTCGGACTCGAGGGCCGGAGCCGCAAGCCCCAGATCAAGCTGGCCGAGGAACTCGGCGTCGAGGACTATCCGTCGCCCGCGGGCGGCTGCCTGCTCACCGACCCGGGGTTCGCCTTCCGGCTGGCCGAGCTGCTCGCCCACCGGGACGCCGACGTGGCCGACGTCGCCCTGCTCCGCCTGGGCCGACACTTCCGGCTGGACGACCGGACGAAGGCGGTGGTTGCAAGGGACGAGGCGGAGTGCCGCCGGCTCGAATCGTTCGCCCTCGACGGGGATGTCCGGCTTGACGCCGCCGAGTTCACCGGACCGGTGACGCTGCTGCGCGGGAATCCGTCCGACGAAAACGTCCGCGCCGCCGCCCGACTGACCGCGAAGTACGGCAAGGGGCGCGATGAACCCTCGGTGGCGGTGGACGTGACGCAGGTCGGGGCGGCAGAGCCGGGCCGGGTGACGGTACGGCCGGCCGACGAATCGGAGGTGCGGCGCCGGATGATCCGCCGGGGATAATCGGTACGGTGGGCCCGCCGGTCGTGCCGGCACATGGCCCGATCTCCCGACATTCCGGCGTTTCCTGTTTAACCCCGCGTCCTGCGGTATATACATAGAGGGCGCGCGTGGTCCGTAACGCTGTTCCAAGACGGTGATGCGGCGTAAAGTCTGTGCTCGGAACAGGTCCCGCGTCCAGTGGCCCCGTGGAGTCGCGTCCGAAAAAACTCTTTTACGAAACGAACCGAATTCGTCGCAGGTCATTGGCAGCCAATCGGATACGGAACGCGATCGGGAAATATTCCACAGGTGCCCTTCGAGTGCTCCGATTCGTGCCTTCGATGAGGAATTTTCGAAAGAAACCACTTGTACGCGACGACCCGCACCGGCTGTCCGGCAATGTCGGGACGCGCTATTGAGTAGCAGCGGTTTGATATGCTATACTTAACGGCACCGGGTTACAGGGCAGCTTGTTCAAAAAATTGGTGTATTCGGGTGTGCCCTTGGCGACAAAGAACAATCGACGCAGAACCCTCATTGTCGAACCCCGCTTCCAGTTCCGGTACCTGGTTCTCCCAACTCTGGTAACGGTGACGACTGGGGCGTGTCTGTTTGCCCTGTTCTATCTGCAGGGCGAGTTCTTGTGGGCGGTGGAAGCCGACGAGGCGGCTCGGGCGGAAATTCGGGCGGTTCGGTTGCAGGCGGCGATCGCCGCCGGTGCGATCATCCTCGCGCATATTGCCCTGGTTGTTTGGCTGGGGTTGGTGGCGTCGCATCGAGTTGCCGGGCCTGTCTATCGGTTCATGAAAACGATGAAGGCGGTCTCGTCTGTTCGGCCCCCGCTCCGGGTTACTTTGCGCGAGCGGGACCAACTCAAGGAGATGGCTCACGAGTTCAACGCGATGATGGAACGGCTGGCTGTGGAGGGCACCCCGAACGATGAGTCCCAGGTGGCCAACGTGCGGTCGGAAAACGGCACCGAGAAGGACGAAAAACCGTCCGGAGAGGCACCGGCTTGAGCACCTGTCAGAACCGCCTGCCCAGGTACTTGCCCGGCGGGGACAAGCGTGTTAGGATAATGCCGTCAGTGTGGATATAGATATAAGGACAAAGCCATGAAAAGAATCGTTTGGACAGCACTGCTCGCCGTGCTCATGACCGCCCCGGCCGTCGCCGACCAGCCGGAGACAATGGCCGAGCAGTATCGCCAGGTGCTCGCCCAGGTCCAGGAAGACCCGGGCCATGGTTATGCCGTGCTCCAGCTTCTGCCCCCGACCGATGTCGAAGACCAGGCGGAGCGGGACGCCCTGGACGCGGTGGTCGATGCACTCGCCGAGGCCGTTGAAGAGAGCCCGGACGCCTTCGATGTCCGGTTCAATTATCATCGCGTCCTGTGGCGGCGGTTCCTCTATTACCAGACGGCCGACGACGGCAAACAGGCGCTGGCCCAGCTCACAACGCTGGCGGAAGTGGTGGACCCCGGCTCGATGCAACAGGCACGGGCGAAATATGAACGAGCCGCCGCTGTCCAGACCCTCCTCGAAGCGGTCCAACACGAGACCCTCCCGGCAGACCTGGCGGCCCAGGTGGCCGAAGGCGACCCGACCGAGGTGGCCATCGCGTATTTCGAGGCGGCGAGGGATGCGGCCCCCCCCGAGGGCTGGCACGACATGCGCTCGGCGTTGGAACTGGGAAGACTCTATTACGCGTCGGACAACGATCTCGATAAAGCCGAACGATTCCTGCGAAACGCCCTGGGGTTCGACGAGGACCGCGGCTACGTGACCAACCAAGCCTACGACCTCCTCGGCCGGATCGAGTTGGCTCGCGGCAGGCCCGACCGGGCGCTGATCATGCTGAACGCGGCCGCAGACGTCACCCCCGATTCGAGCTTGCTGGCAGAAGGGTTCGCCGGGCGCCTGGCCATCGACCTGATCAAGCTCGACCACACACAGGAAGTCCTCGGATACCTGGAAAAGGTCAACAAAATGACCGATGAGCACGAGGGCCAGCAGAGCCCGCACGTCAATTACGCACTGGCCCTGGGCTACACCAGACGGGGACAGAAGGGGCCGGCCCTCCTCTTCTGGCAGCGGTACTTGGAGATGAGCGAAACAGGCCCCGGCGCCGATGCCCGACGCGAACGGGCGCAGAAGGAAGTCGATCGGATCATCACCGAGGGGATCGACTGATTCGAGCCGCACCCCGCACGGTCAGCGATCAGCGGGCGTCAGGGGGAGAGAGTGCCGGGTCGGACTCGCCGGCCTGCTCGAACGCCCGGCTGCGCAGGCGGCAGCTGTCACACTCGCCGCACGCCACGTCCGTATTGCGATAGCACGACCAACTGAGATGAAGCGGTGCGCCCAGCCGGATGCCCGTGCGCACGATCTCGGCCTTGCTTAGGTCGATCAGCGGCGTCATCAGCCGGACATCCGTGTCGGGACGGGTGCCCAGGTCCACCAGCCGCTGGGCGGCGTCGAAGTAGGGCCGGCGGCAGTCGGGGTACCCCGAACTGTCTTCCTCGACGGCGCCGAGGTAGATGCGGTCCGCCGGCAGGACCTCGGCCCAAGAAACGGCGATGCTGATGATGTGTGTGTTTCGGAAGGGCACGTAGGTGTTGGGGATGGACGGCGGGCCGTCCGTCGGTCCGGAGTCCGGTGCATCGGGCACGGCGATCCCCCGGTCGGTCAAGCTCGAGCCGCCGATCCGGGCCAGGTAGTCGATGTGTGCGACGAGCCGCCGGTCGGCCGGCACACGGTAGAAATCGGCTATCCGGTCGAACGCCAGCCGCTCGCGGTCCGCTGTCCGTTGGCCGTAGCTCACGTGGAGCAGGGCCAGCTCGGCTTCCTCGGCGGCCAACGCGGCGGTCACGCAGCTGTCCAGCCCGCCGCTGAGGCATACGATCGCCACCGGCTTGCCTGCGTTGTTCCGGCCCGGCTCGTCGTCAGGTGTCATACCCGGTCCATATTCCTGAACAGGTAAAGCCCGATGATGCCGAACAGGATCGTGGGGAACAGCCCGGCGAACGGCGGCCACCGCCATATCGGGGTCTGGCGGTATGCCAGATCGACTGAGACGATGTTCGTCCCGATGTATGCCATGGTGATGAGTGCGGCCAAGGCGACGCCGGTCAGCGGCGAGCGGCTATCCTGGCGAAACACGAGGGGGAGTGCGAGCAGGACGAGGACGATGTTGGCGAACGGATAGGCGATGCGGTTCCAGATGGTCACCCAGCAGCGTTGTTGGAAGCGGGGGCTGGGGAAGGTCGCCGCCCATTGGGCCAGGTCGGGCAGAGTCATCATCGCACTGGCCCTGCGGAACTCGCCGCTCCAGATGTCGGCGGGCCGGAGAGAGCCGGGGAAGGGAGTGCCGGGGGCGATCTGTTCGTGGACGATGGCCCGGGCATCGAGGTCGAGCCCGCCGATCCGCACCGCGCCGAGCATCAGCCACCGGTCGCCGACCCAGACCATGCGGTCCACGACGAGCCGTCCGGCCTCCGGGTCCGCCGGGTCGATGACCTCGATCCCGCGGGCGACCGGCCAGAAGCTCTCCGCGGTTCCGCCCTCGGTGTATTCGCCGAACCGGAACGCCCTCCGCGCGTCGTCGGTCTGGTCTGCGGTGAGCAGTGTCCCGGTCCGGCCGGCCCGGTATCCGTCGATGAGTTCGGCCACCGCCTCGCTCCGGAACCGGCGGGGCGGCTGATCGCGGCGGGTCACCCCGTCGCCGGTAATATCGGCCCCCTGCAGGAACCAGAGGTCCCATTCGCTCCGGTCCGGAGTGAATGCCCGCCGGGCCGAGACCACCCTCGACCAGCCGGTCTGAGGATGTTCCCAGGTGATCTCGATGTCCGACAGGGTGGGCAGGGGCGTCTCTTCGTCGTAGGAGTCGATCAGGATGAACCGGCCGTCCCGGTCTATCGCGTGGGAGAGGCCGACGCGAGTCTGGCCGCCCTCCCGGGCCGCGCGCTCGGCCCTGTCCAGCGGTTCCCGCAGGGCGGGCACCAGGAACTCCTGGTTCAGGCCGGCGAACATCATCACCAGAACGGAGCAGGCGATGATGGGGACGGCACTGCGGCGGACGCTCACCCCCGCCGCCCGGATGGCGCACAACTCGTTGCTGCCCTGCAGGCGGAGCAGGCAGATGACCGCGGGCAGCGCGGTGAGCATGGGCATAATCTGAACGAGATACCAGGGGGTGTGCAGCAGGTAGTACACGGCGGCGATTCGGATGGTGTCGACGAAGGTCGGGCGGAGGAACTCGTCGATGTTCGCGATGAAGTCGATGACCGCGAACAGGCCGACCAGGCCGCCCAGACAGAGCAGGAATGGCCCCCAGAAGGTCAACGCGATGTAGGTGTCGATCTTCTTCACGTGTACACCGCCCTATCGTCGCAGCATATATGCGTTGAGTATCAGGCCGGCTGCCGCCATCAGGCCCAACATCCCCCATACGGAGACGGCCGGCGAGATCGCGCCGGACGTCCCGAGCTTGGTGGCCGCTCCCAGAAGGGGGTAGAAGACGCCGAGGACGACGCAGACTCCGAGGGCGAATGCGACCAGCTTTCGACCGCGGCGGGTGATGATGCCCAACGGCACGGCGATCGCCGCCAGCAGGAGAGGCGCGAGCGCCAGGGCCGACCGCTTGTGGGCCTCGGTGAGCCAGTAGAGCGACTGGCCCGCCCAGTCCTGCCACCGTTTCATGGCGTATTCCCAGCCCTCCGCCGTCTTATCTGTCGGGTCGGGCGGCTTCCGTACGCCGTCGGCGATCTCACGTCGCCGCTCGGCCGCCTTCCGAAACAGCGTTCCGCTGGTCATGTGTCGGCCTCTTTGGGGAACGAAGACCAACTGGCTCATGTCCCGCAGGGAGATGGGGATGATGGCCTGACCGTAATACGCCCTCTCAAATTCGAGCGGCCCGGCCCCCTCGGGGATTCGGTACATCTCGCCTTTCCCGGCCAGCGGGTCCCGCTGGCCCTCCGGCGGGCGTTCGCCCTCGAGGTAAAACACGAGCAGGCCCTCTGCATCGGAGTACTCGAACCGTCCGCGCGGCGCTTTCAGGTAGGTCCTCTGTTGTTTGCCGGAGACCTCTCCGGCGGCCGGTAGCAGCCGCTGATCGAACACGATGACCACCCCTTCGAACGAATCGTCGGGGTTCATCCGCCGGATGTACACCTTGTTCCGCCCGATATCGATCACCGGTTCGCCCAGGGTGATGGCGGCAACCTGCTCCCAGGCGGCGGTCCCCCGTAGCTGGGCATACTGATCGAACCGCGTCTTGGGCACCACGTGGTGGTTGAGGACGCCGCACATCGCCACGAGCAGGAGCGCACTCATAGCCACGGGGCTGAGCACCCGCCACAGGTGCCCCCCCGAGGCCCGGAGCGCCGTCAGCTCGTTGGCCTCGGCCATCCGGCTGTAGGTCATCACACAGGCCACCACGAACGCGGTGGGGACCGTCCAGCTCAACGCATAGGGGATCATCAAGGGCAGGTACCGGATGATGAAACGTGCCGGGATGCCCTCGCGGACCGGCTCGACGAGGAACCGAAGCATCATCAGGAACGTCAGAGCCCCCAGGGTCACACCGAAAGTCAGCCAAAGCTCGCGCAGCACGTACCGCTCGAGCCGGGTCACCGGGATGAATCGTTTGAATCGGTTGCGAGTCACGAAGTTACACCCGATCTGATGACATTCTGGGGCTGCACCCGTCGAGGCACTGTTATTGGCGTTTCGGTAACAACCTATATGCTACTTAGGCCGGCGAACGCCGTCAAGGATAAGCCGTCGGGAATCGAAAGCGCACACAAGCATCGGCAACAGGAGCGGGCCGGGGCGCCCGTTGCCCAAACCGGGCGGCGCAGGAAGGGGCGGTTGCCGGCAGACACTGCTCGCACTCACCACATCCCGTTGATCGCATCAACCGTCCAGTCCACCAGGATGCGGCCGCTATCGGGGCCGACTTCCGTGCTGGCAGGGACGGCGCCGTATGCTCCGCCGCGGACGGAGCGCTCGGTGGGCAGATACGAGCCGGGCCCGGCGAGTTGGACCAGGAAGGTCTGGACCGCCCGGCTTCGCCCCCGGATCTGTACGCCGAAATCGAGGTACAACTCGAATGGGCTGCTGGCGAATGCGACGCCGCCCAGTCGGGCGACGTGAATTTCCACCTCGATATGCGGATGCTCTTCCTGGATCGCGTAGCGTTCCACGACACCTCGGTTCCACCGTTTCCGACGATATGCCCGCGAGATGTCGTGATACCAGCGGCCGGTGCGCTCCGCGTCGTCTTCTTCCAGTTCGCGCTTCAGCCGCTCGTAGGTTTGGTGATACCTGTCGGCCGCCGACGCGGCCCGTTCGGCGTCGCGTTCCGACAACGTGCGCCGGGGCAGTTCGAGGGTTTCGACCCGATGGGTCAGCACGGGGTCGGTCTCGATCTCCTTCTCGATCAGCGGTCGAATCGCCTCCACGGCATCTGCGATGCGCACGGCGATCGCCTGCCGCTGGTTGATCCCGGCCAGCCGGAACATCCGCTCTTCCGCCCGCCTGTCGACCAGGATGCGAGGGGACTGGTCGCCGGCCGGCCCATGCTGGGCCAGGACGAATAGCTCGTCGCCGAACCGGCGGCGCAGTTCCTGCCGCGTTTCGTGCCAGAAGTCCGCACTCACTCTGTATTCGCGTTCGCTCACCTGCGACGGGCAGGCCAGGTTCAGGATCATCCCTGTCAACTGGCCCTCGGTGTCATAGGTGGCCAGCACGTGCAGGGCATGGTCTTCATATCCCTCGATGTGACTGAAATTGCGGTTGTTGACCGCGCCGTACATCCGGCTGCGGCCGCCCCTGTAGGCGACCAGCCGGTTCCGGCCGACGACGGCGTGGCCCAGGCCGAAGGCGATTGCCCCCGGCGCCCGGCGGTTCCACGCCTCCTTCACCGCCCGGGCAATTCGTTCGCCTGCGAAACTGACATAGTCGGCCGGGTCCATCACGTCCAGCTCGATCCCGTAAGGCAGCTCGTCCGCCTCGGCTTCGGGTCGATAACGCCGGCGCAGGGAGGTGAGAGGGGCCGAATGTGTGTGGGTGGCGAAAAGCATCACGGAGCTCGGGTCCAGGTCGGGCAGGTCGCGGCGCAGGTGCTCGCGGACCGTCGCCAGTATATCCTCGGAGATCGTGATGAGGTCGCAGCTCACCATGACGAAGTGCACCGGTCGATCGCCCCGGACAGATTCCAAGGCCAGTGCGGTCGCTGTGATCGGGTCCCGAACTCCTTCGGACACGCGCGCGTGCAACTGCCCCGCAATCAGCACCGAAGCGTCCGGCGTAATGTCCGCGGACGCCCAGCCGAGGCGCAGCGTCCCCTCGCCGTCGGCTCGAGCAGCGGCGACCGATGCCCCCGAGATCGCAAAAGCCAACACCGATATAACCAGTCCGAGCTTGACGACGTTTCTGTTCAAAGCCATTACGTGCCTCCTTTCCACAACGGTCGCGTGTCGGCCGGGTGAGCTATGGCGATGCCCCATCGGCGGGCGCGCGTTCGCCATCGAGCAGTCCCTTTTCGCGGAGTATTCCGAGCAGGTGGTCGACAACCTGCTCGATGCCCATGTCGCTGGTATCGACGTAGATGGCATCCTCCGCCTGTCGGAGCGGCGACACGGAGCGGGTCGAGTCGCGCCGGTCGCGGAGCTCGATCTGGTGCCGGAGCTCCTCGAGGGTCACGTCGTCTCCCTTGGCGGCGTGTTCGGCGTACCGACGTTTCGCCCGCACCTCGACCGAGGCATCGAGATAGAACTTCACCGGGGCGTCGGCGAAGACCACGGTGCCCATGTCGCGGCCCTCGGCGACCAGCGGCCCCCGCTCGGCCTCGCGCCGCTGGAGCTCGACCATCCGGCGCCGGACGCCGGCGGTCTGGGACGGGCCGTATGCGTTGTTGGTCACCTCGAGCGACCGGATTTCTTCGGTGACGTCCCCGCCGTCCAGGACCACACGAAGCCCGTCGGGTGTCGCATCCAGCCGGATGTCGCTCGAACGAGCCACTTCGGTCAGGGCCTGCGGGTCGTTCATGTCGACGCCCGAATGCAGTGCTTTCAGCGTGACGGCCCGATACATCGCCCCCGTGTCGAGGTAGCGAAACCCGATTCGTTCGGCCACCCGGCGGGCGATCGTGCTCTTGCCGGAGCCGACCGGGCCGTCGATGGCGACGACAGGATGTTGGGACATGGCATCTCTCTATCGTGATGCGTGACAGGCGGTTGCACGAGCTTCGGGCGGCCCCCGCCGCCCATCGCATTGCCCGGTAGTATCGCGCGATGATACCCCGTCGGCTCGGAACGATCAAGGCAGCTTGCCCCGCCGTCGCGAATCGGCATAATGACCCGCATGGTGGATGACACGATTTCCCGGATCGCGCTGGCCAACGTACCCGGGGTGGGCCCGGCGACGTTCGATGCGTTATGCCGACGGTTTGGCGGCCCGGATGAGGTGTTCGCCGCCCGAGGGGACGAGCTCGACCGGGTGTCCGGCATTCGAGCCGAGACGGCCGCGGCGCTGCGCGAGCCGGGGCCGCTGCTCGACGCGGCCCGACGCACCGCCGACGAACTGGGCCGGGAAGGTGTCCGCGTCGTGACCTCGGTGACCCCGGAATACCCGGCGGCGCTGCGAGCCCTCCGGCGTCCCCCGCCCGTCCTCTACGTCCACGGTCCGCTTCCCGCATCCGACGAGCCGAGCTTCGCCGTCGCCGGATCGAGCACGACGTCGGACCGGGGTCGGAAAATCGCCCGACGATCGGGGGCCGAGTTGGCCGAGGCCGGCTGGACCGTGGTCAGCGGCTATGCCCGCGGCATCGACGAAGAGGCACACCTCGGGGCGCTCGAAGCGGGCGGACGGACGGTGCTGATGTTGCCCACCGGCGTCCGGGCTTTTCGATTACGGGAGAAACTGGATCGGTTCGCCGAAGAAGTCGGCGGGCGGATCACCCTCGTCTCGGAGTGCCCGCCGGACGACGCCTGGTCATCGAGAGCCGCTGTGCTCCGGGACCGGCTGATCGCCGCCCTCGGCCGGGGCCTGCTTGTGGTCGAGGCCCGGCCCGACGGCGGCACGATGATTACCTTTCGCCACGCCGTGCGGTTGGGCCGACCGGCGTATGTGGTCCGTTATCGCCGGGCTCCGTCGGGGGCGACCGGAAACCGGCTGGCCATCCGAGCAGGCGGCATCCCGGTCCGCAGCATAGCCGAGCTTCGGAATGCGATTCGCGCCCGAACTCTACCCCGCAAGGCGCCGGAAGCCGTGCAGGGCGACCTGTTCTGAAAGGGAACCGCTTGTGACCACCGTCATCGGGATCGACGAAGCGGGCTACGGGCCGTCGCTCGGGCCGTTGGTGGTCGGCTCGGCCGCGTTCCGGGCCGATGACGACCTCGACCTCTGGACCGTACTGGACGGCGCGGTCGCGAAACAACGGCGCGGCTCGGGCGGGAAAGTCCTGGTCGCCGACAGCAAGGCGGTCTATGCACAGGGCAGGGGGCTCGACCGGTTGGAACGGGCGGTGCTCGCGTTCATGGGGTCCGGCGACGGAACGCGGCCGGCCCGGTTCGTGGGGCTGATCGAGGCGTTGTGCGAACAGTCGAAGGGCGCCCTTGACGTGCCCTGGTGGGACGACCTCGCCCTGCCGGTGGCCACAACGCCGGAGGAGCTTGGCCGGGCGATCGGGCTCCTGGACGAAGCGGACGGCCTGTCGCGGTTCCTCGGCCTCGCCGCACAGATCGTCCCGGCCGACGCGTTCAACCGGCTGGTCGACCATCACGGAAACAAGGCCACGCTCCTGTTCCAGCAGAACATGGCTTTGGTGCATCGCGCGCTCCGGCGGTACGAGGGCGACCTGACGTTCCTCATCGACAAGCACGGCGGGCGGCACGACTATGCCCCGCTGCTGGCGAACAACTTCTTCGGCCGATCTCTGCGGGAGGACCGGGTGTCGCCGGGCCGGTCCAGCTACACGGTCGCTCTGTCCGACCGCCGGCTCCGGTTTCACTTCATCGAGAAGGCCGACGCCTCGCACCTGCCGCCGGCGCTCGCGTCGATGACCTGCAAGTACCTCCGCGAGCTGTGCATGAAGTGTTTCAACGCCTACTGGTGCGGGCGGGTCGACGGTCTGAAGCCCACGGCGGGCTACGCCGCCGACGGGAAGCGGTTCATCGCAGCGATCCGGCCCTTCCTGTCCGACGAGCAGGCGCGGGCTGTCATCCGGCAGCGATAGAACGGCGGGCGGTGGGAGTCACGAGTTCCGGCGATAGTGCCAGGCGTGACGGCGGAGATGGGCGGCACAGTCCGCGAACAGCCGTCGGCGAGCGCCCGCATCGTCCGCGATACCCAACGCCCGGACGAAGCGTGCCCGGTGCCGAAGCGTCACCGGTCGCGGAGCGAGGCCGCGCTTGACGAGTGCCCGGTTGAACCGGTACAGCATCCTGTTTCGGCGGCTCTCGCCCAGCCCGGCCTTTACGTGCTCGGCCCGGTCGAAGTCGATGAGATACAGGTCCGGTTCCCCGTCGCCGCGTACCAGCACATTGCCCGGGTGGAGGTCCGGATGATAGATGTTGGCATTCACCAGCCGCGAGAAGGCGTCTGCGAGCCGCCCGATGACGACAGCCAGTTCGTCCGGGTCCGCTTCGGCCGCCAGCCAGTCATCGAGCGAGGTCGCCCGGGAAATCTCGCGCACTACGAGGTCGCCGGAATAGCCGAACGTTCGCCGGCGGACGATTGCAGCCAGGGGTTCCGGTGCGGGCACGCCCCCAGCCCGGGCCGCCTCGGTCACACACAGTTCCTCGACCGGACGGGCGCCGAGCAGATACCTGTCGCCGGCCAGTCGTCCGAGGATTCCGCCGCGTTGGCAGTGCCTGATGATCGCTCGGCCGTTTTCGAAGGGCACGGCGACCGCTCCGCCGCGCCCGCCTGCGACGGTCTCCGCCTCACGGGTCAGGGCCCGCATCCGGTCCCGGTCAAACACGCCCAGCTCGTCGAGTTCATCCCGGGCCGACGAGCGGAAGACCACGGCTCTTCCTTCGGCGGTCGTCGCCTCGAACCCGTCGGGCAGGTTGTCACTGAGGTTCTTCATCCGGTCCCCGGTTCGAGTCCGTTCGCTCTGCCAGCTCAGCCGCCTGTTTTCGCCGCACTTCCTTCGGAGCGTCTTGTGCCCCGATTTATGCCTGTGCCCGGGCGTTCTGCTCTTCTTCCGCCACCATCTCCCGCAGCGCCGCCAGATCGTCGACGTTCAGGTTGCGCCCGAATCGATCGAGGAGACGCTGCCGGTCTCTCCATATCAGCCATCGGCGTATGGGCTCCGGGCATCGCTCCCAGATGAGCAACTTGTCCATGTCGCCCAAGCGGAGTTCGACCTCGCCGTTCGGGTTGTCGTAACCGAGTCCGTGAATGGAGCGAGGACGTAGGTGGTAGATGCCCACTCGGTGTACTCTGGCGATAAACTGTGCCAGCCGACGGAGCACGTTGCGCCGAGCCGGTTCCGAGAGCAGGCAGAACTCGGCGTCCACGAATTCCTTCAGCGGTTTCAACTCGCCCACGTGCTCGACCAGGACCAAGCTCCCCGCCCGGAACGGTCCCTTTCGAAGGTGCCTGTGGTAGATCAGTTCGGGGGTCGGTATGTCATTGGCCTTCAGAAGCGTCAGCGCCTTTCCTACCGCCTCTGCGAACATTGGGAAGGGGTACCGGGGGAGGGATCGCAACTCGCTTCCCCATCGGTATCGGCGCCCCCAGAGCCGCAGTTCGAGGTCCCCGTTTTGAGCGATCGCCTCGAAGTGGGTATGCGAAGACTTGTGGGAGAAGACGCGGTCGATATCGACCGTCCAGCCACTGGTCGGATTTTCCTTTATGCCTTTTTTACGACAGAGGTACGCCATTTTTGCTTGGAAGGGATTGCTCTTGCTGACCTGCGAGACCTCCTTGGCGAGTGAGTCGGTGTCCGCGTTCATAGCGGTCATCGCAGACATGAGGACCGCTCCGGTCCAGGCACAGGTCGCAAAGGCGGCGAATGCCGCCACCATCGCGGCATTGAGCCACTGCGTCGCCCGGCGTCTGCGGCTGGCGATCTGTGCCAGAACGGCGCTGTGCAGGTCCCCAAATTCGTGCTCGAACACCTCGAGGTCTACACTCGCCGCTATCGCCGCCTCTTGGATGTCGGTCTCCCCGACAGGATGTTCGCTCGGTCCGTCCCCCATCTCCCCCACACGGCTCTCGAACCGTGCCCATGCCCTCATCATCTCCTCGTAAACGATCTCGCCCGACAGAAGCGGCCCAAACCGCCTTGACAGTTCGTCGAGTTCGTCCTTGCACGCTGAAACCCAGAAGAATAGCCGCGACCGATCGAATGAAGAAGGGGATTCTTTGAGCATCTGAAGTTCCGACTCGATCCCGCTGAGCCGGTGTTCCATATCGCCGCTGATATCTCTGAGTATCGTCTGCCGCGTTTCGGCTGTACGGCAGTCCCGGAGCCCCAGAAGAATGGCAGCAAAGCAAACGGAGCACAGCCCAGCCGCCACGGCCATCCGGGTGATCCAGTGGCGGATTCGCCGCCGGCCCGGGGCCGTTTTGGTATTGTTTGGCGGACTGGCCGAGGCCCCTTCGCGGGACTCGGCGGCCATTTCTTCGGACTTCGTCCCACCGGCCATTCAGATTTATCCTTCTCTATGCTCGCACGCCGGATGACAGCACGGCAGTGGCCTCGGCCAACATTCGCGCGGCAAATGCCGCCCGGCCCGCTCGGTCAGCGAATCGCGCTCTCGGTCTCGGGGGCGATGATTTGCCGATGCCCAGCCCATCGTTCTGGAGAACTGTGCCCCAGACTACTCTCTCGCGGGGCATTTCTTCTCCAGGTTATGACGGGCGAATCGGGTGTAAACGGGCAGCCCGTCGTCCCCGATCCGGATATCGACCTCGCCCTGCATCAGCGGAGAGACGTAGTCCACCATCGCCTGGGTGATCCCGTTCCCCGCCTCGTTGATGAATTCCCGGGGGACCATCTTTTCGCCGTTGGCGACGAGGTCGAGCTCGACCAAGCCGGTGTCGAACTGGTAGGGGGCGGCCGATTTTCGTTCGAGGGTGACCATCAGGCCGCTGGTCCCCTCGGCGGCGTGCTGCACGGCCCGGCGGCCGACCTCGTAGGCCTCGTCGCGGTCCGTGCGGCTGGCGAAGTGAATCCCGTTCCGCTGGGCTGTCCCCATCTTGATGTAGCGGCATTTGATGCCGACCTCTTCCTGGACGACATCGCGCAGCGTCTCGGCGACTCCGCCGAGTTGGGTGTGGCCGAACGCATCCTTCCCGAACTGGCCGCCCTGCTCGGCGACGTAATTGCCCTCGCCGTCGTTCAGCCCCTCGCCCACGACCACGAACACCCGCCCGATGTCGTTGTACACCTTTTTGCAGTCGGCGACGAATCGCTCGATGGAGAACGGGATTTCGGGGAGATAGACCAGGTGAGGTGCGTCTTCCGGCGAGCGATGTGCCACGCCGCAGGCGGCCGCGATCCAGCCGGCGTTCCGGCCCATCGTCTCCATCACCGTCGCGGTATCGTGGGTGTAGAGCGCTTCGGTATCCCGGCCGGCTTCCATCGCGATGGTCGCGTTATACTTGGCCACGCTGCCGTATCCGGGGCAGTGGTCGGTCCCGGCGAGGTCGTTATCGATGGTTTTGGGGACGCCCATCACGATGAGCGGCCAGTCCTCCTCGTCGGCAAGCTGGCTCAGCTTCTGGGCGGTGTCCATCGAGTCGTTCCCGCCGATATAGAAGAAGTAGTGGATGTCGTGTGCTCGGAACACCTCGAGGATGCGCTCGTAATCGGCCCGGCTGGACTGGAGGTCTTTCAGCTTGTACCGGCAGGAGCCGAGGGCCGAGGACGGCGAGCTCTTGAGCAGCTCGATCTGGTCGGGGTCCTCCTGCCCGAGATCGAAGATGTCCTCGTTCAGCACGCCGAGTACCCCGTTGTGGCCGGCGAAAACGCCGGTAATGGCGTCGGTCTTCATCGCTTCCTGGATGACGCCGCAGGCGCTGGCATTGATCACGGCGGTCGGCCCGCCCGATTGGGCGACGATTGCATTGCCTTCCATCGACATTCAGTCTCTCCTTCTTGAGATTCGAGTCATCGGGTAACGGTATCGTGAGCAGGGAACCAACGTCCGGGCCGGGGAATGCCCGCTCTTTCCGGATCGAGGTTCGCTCTTCGCTTGTTCCATCGTCCTCATAGGTCAGGGCACCGGGTCGCGGCCGCCTGCGTGGTAAGGGTGGCATTTGAGCAGCCGGCGAACGCCGAGCCACGCCCCCCTGAGCGCCCCGTGCTTTCGTACGGCCCCGATAAAGTATTCGGAGCAGGTTGGTGCGAATCGGCACGAGTCGGGCAGCACGGCGCCCAAGGTATATTGATAGAGCCGTGCCAGGGCGATCAATATCCCCCGTGCGATGGCGGCGGGGGCAGACCCCGCGGCGCGGAGCCGGGCGCGCAGCCCGCTGTGCCCGTGCGCTCTCGTCCGGTATGTCGATTCACGACTGACCATTGTTCGCGTGTCCCATCGCGGCTGCCGCCTCGGCTGCGGCGTGTATCAGGTCCTGTTTCAATTCTCCAATGGCCGGTTCACGCCACGGGATTTTGGGCAGGACGACCATGTCGACGCCCTGCGGCAGTTCGCGGCGGGTCAGGCGAAACGCCTCGCGGACGAGCCGCTTCTGGCGGTTGCGTTGGACCGCGTTCCCCAGCCGCTTCGTCGAGCCGGCGCCGAGGCGAGTCCAGCCCAGATCGTTCGGCAGCAGGTGAACGACCACATACCGTCCGACCGACCGGCTGCCTCGGACGATGCATCGGCGGAAGTCCTGCCTCTTCTTCAGGCGGTCCTCGCGCGAAAACGTCCGTTTTTCACATTCGCCCATGCGCCCTGCATTCTATTTTGGGGCCTATCGAGTGTCAAGACGACGCTCTGCGTCGCGGAAACGAGCAGGTACATCGTATCCACTTTGCGGAGGCTCGGCCGGTCGGCGGTGCCTCAACCTCTCTTCCTGGCAGGGAGGGGGCCGCCGCGGTGTGACCAGTGGAGCGGGCGGGTGAGGGTCGATCTGAACCGCAGATAAACGAAGAGCCATCCTCTCTGCCTGATGTCGTTCACGAGTTTCGTATTTCGGTATTCGAAATTCGGACTTTCTCCCTCCGCGAGGGAGAGGGCGCGGGCTGCTCGGCGGCATTGTTACGGTGTGTCTTCGCTCTCCGCCTGCTGTCTCTTTTTGAGCGAAGCGAGCGCCAGCAGGACGCCGGCGATGGCGGCGAGCAGCCCGAGCGTTATCAGGAAGTGGGGGGAGCGGATGTGGAACAGGGCGGGCCGGCGAAGCGCCCGATACTGCTGCTCGGTCAGGGCGATCGAGTCTTCCCACACGATCTCGTACTGGCGGCCTTCCCGCTCGAACCGGTGGCTCTGCTCGGCGAGGAGAGCTTGGAACTCGGCCTCCGGCATATACTGGAGCTCGAGGTCCGAGAACAGGACGTTCCGGCCCTGCTGGTGAACCGGCTCGGCGTCAAAGACCATCATGAACGGCTCGAACTCTTCCGCCTCGTCGGGCTCGTCCGCGTTCGGCTCATCCGGTTCGTCCGCGTCGGGTTCGTCGGGCTCGTCCTCCGGGTCCCTCAGCGGCGGCAGTTCGGGGGGCGTCTTCAGGTGGACGTATGCATAGTTGGTGACGAGCTCGTCGCGGCTGATCCGCCGCCGGGCTGCGGGGCAGATCAAGCTCTGCATCTCCTCGCCGGTGGTCCCGGGCAGTGCGAACACGGCCGACAGTGCGGGCGGGTACTTGCCGTCACGTGCCTGGACGTATATCTGGATCCGCTGGCCGATCTCCAGCAGGTTGAGGGCACAGCGTGCCCGGTGGGGATAGCGGGTTTCTTCGGGGCGGTAGGTCGGCGTCTCCGCCGCGCCGGCGGTCGCCACGCCCAGGATGAGCAGACAAGCGGCGAGTTCTCGCCAAGGGCCGAGCCGCCTGCCAAGCGGACGACGGCCACGGCCGGGGTCGGGGAAGGGGGTTTCGTTGGCAGCGAACCGGCCGGCCCCGTCAACCGTTAGGGCGCGTCTTTTCTCTTCCGGCATCGGCGGTGCTCCTTCTTCTCCTGCTGGCCGGGTTATTGTAGGGCGGGGGTTCTGTTCCCGCAAGCGGCATCAGGGCCGCGTCGGGGAATGATTTCCGCTTGGTTCTTCGGTACAATAAAAGGAAGACGCCTTATCTGTAAGCGAACCGCCGGAAAGGAAGGCCATGCTGATCGTACACGTGGATGTATATGTCAAGCCGGACTGCGTCGATGCGTTCAAGGACGCCACCCTGCTCAACGCTCAGAACAGCGTCTGCGAGCCGGGCATCGCGCGGTTCGACGTGGTCCAGGACACCGCCGACCCCGCCCATTTCGTGCTCGTCGAGGTGTATCGCACCGCCGACGACCCCGCCCGTCACAAGGAGACGGACCACTACAAGACCTGGCGGGCGGCCGTCGGCGACATGATGGCAAAGCCGCGTGAAAGCCGGACGTTCGATAACGTCTTCCCGGATGACGCCGGCTGGGGCTGAGATGTTGCGAAAAAGCACCAATCGCCCTGATCATGTTGCTTTAAAGCAACACATGTTATCCGCTAGGCGCATAAGCGCTTACGGAATAAATCGGCCCACTGCACGGTTTGCATGTCCATTTTTTGCAACATGACCGTGTTTGCCGGCTGGACTGCTGACCCAACCATCCGATGTAAAACGATTGACAGCAGTTAGTTACAAATATACTGCTCAAACACTGGCGTCTTGGCATGGTATTTGCTGTATTAGAGAATTAGAGAAACACGATGTCGAAGGTGTTGCTTTACGGCAACATCGACGTGGAAGCTCGTGCGAACGAGCAAAATATATACCCGAAGAGATAGAGCGTCTTCTGGATACAGACACCGCTTATAACGAGGTAAAAAGATGCGGACAATAATATCCTTTGTCGCCTGCTTCGCGCTCGCCCTGGCCGTCACCACAGAGGCGAACGCATATAACCCGCCCTGGCCGCCGGACCAGCCCGGCGGTACCCGTTATGAGGACGGTTTCAAGTTCACTCTCGACTACTACTACGATAGCGGTTGGGCCATCGGCGATGCCAACGCTCCCCAATATGAGATATGGGAGGTCGGCGCCCGGCTGACACACGACCGCCTCGAGTTCAGCGTCTGGCAGAACCTCCCGAAAGACGGCATCTACGACCCGGATTCGTACAGCACTGATGAAGATCCTGCCCTTCAGGTCCCCGGCGACCTGTGGATCGTCGTCGGGAGCCACGACCCGTTCGCCGAACCGTCCGATACCGACGGCATCAGCCGACACGCCATCGCTCTCACCACCCACGCCAACGTGGTCGAGCATAAGTACCCGGGCGAGGTCTGGCCGGAAGTGACCGAGGGGAACCTCTACCTCAACGCCGAGTTCGCGACCGGGACATACGAAGAATACGAAGAGTTCATGCGCGATAATGACTACTGGTACTGGCCGGAGCAGCCAGACGGCGACTTCACCCAGAATAGCTACATGACGCTCATCAAGGGCTTCGAGGAGGAGATGGAGGGCCTGAGCGGGGTCGAATGGGCCCACGAGCCGTACTGGAACTGGGACGAAGACGCCCAGG
>PUPC01000114.1 GCA_003553185.1 Planctomycetota bacterium
CGCCCCAGGGCGCCGTTCGCGAGGCCATCGCCCAGAACGCCACCTCGGCCGAGCTGGGCGTCGATCACCGCAGAGTGATGGGCGTGTCCACACCGGAATTCCACCCGCCCGATCCGCCGGAGTCCTACCGCTACTCGCTCACACAGACGCCGCCCGAGCTCGATATCGCGTTCGACGAACTGAAGAAACTGCCCGACCTCCTCTTCCGGCTCGCCCAGCTCGAGCGGTCGCTGACACTGGTCGCCCAGGAGCTCCAGCGGACTCGCCGCCGGGCCAACGCGCTCGAACACGTGCTCATCCCCGATCTACAGCAGCAGCGCCGCACAATCGAACAGCACATCAACGAGCGGGAGCGGGGGAACATCACCCGCCTGATGAAGGTCAAAGAAATGCTGATGGAACAGCGGACCTGACGCCATCAACAGAATGGATCGCGCGAGCCCACCTCACCCTGATAACCGAAGGACAGGACTGATGAAGAAGAAACGCTACGTCCAGGTCGGCATAGGCAGTCGGTCGAGGATGTTCACGAGGGCCATCACCGAGAGATACGCCGACCGGGCCGAGCTGGTCGGCCTGTGCGACGTGAACATGGGCCGGGTCGAGCTGCGCCGGTCGGACCTCCTCGATGCCGGCTACGGCGACGTGCCCGGCTACCACGCCGACGAGTTCGACCGGATGATCGCCGAGCAGAAGCCCGACTGCGTCGTGGTCACCACCCGGGACTGCGACCACGACACCTACATCTGCCGGGCGATGGAACTCGGGTGCGATGCCATCACCGAGAAGCCGATGACCACCGACGAGGCGAAGTGCCAGCGGATTCTCGATACCGCCGAGCGGACCGGCCGCGACCTCCGAGTCACCTTCAACTACCGCTACTCGCCCACCCGCACCCAGGTGAAGGAACTCCTGATGAGCGGGACCATCGGCAAGGTGCTGTCGGTCGACTTCACCTGGAACCTCGATACCCGGCACGGGGCCGACTACTACCGGCGCTGGCATCGGAACAAGGCCAACAGCGGCGGCCTGATGGTCCACAAAGCCACCCACCACTTCGACCTGGTCAACTGGTGGATATGCTCGACGCCCGACACGGTCACCGCCCTCGGCCGCCTGGCATTCTACACACCGGATACCGCCGACAAGCTGGGGTTCGACCGCCGCACCGACCGCTGCCACACCTGCCCCCACCTGGCCGACGAATCCTGCCCGTTCGCCCTCGACCTGTCCGCCAAGGACTTCTTCCGCCGATGCTACCTCGAGCAGGAGCAGCACGACGGCTACTTCCGCGACCGGTGCGTGTTCGGCGAAGACATCGACATCGAGGACTCGATGAACCTCGCCGTGCGATACCGGAACGGCGTACACATGTCCTACTGCCTCAACTCGTTCCTCCCCTGGGAGGGCTATCGGATCGCATTCAACGGCGACCGGGGCCGGCTCGAAGTCCAGTCGATCGAGACGGTGTACATCAGCGGCGACGACAGCGTGCCCGGCGAGACGGTCGAGGAGAAGAGCTACGTCCGCGTGTTCCCCCACCTCGCCGACCCGTACGAGGTCCCTCTGGCGACCGCGAAAGGCGGGCACGGCGGCGGCGACCAGCGGCTGCTCGAAGACATCTTCCAGCCCGACCCCGAGGGCGACCGGTTCCGGCGGGCCGCCGGCCTTGCCGACGGCGCCTGGTCCATCCTCACTGGAGTCGCCGCCAATCGATCGATGGCGGCCGATGGGCAGGCCGTCCGCGTCAACGATCTCGTCTCCGGCCTGCCCGAGCCGGACCATACAGACATGGCCGACTGATCCGCGGCCGGGCCACTTGCACTGCGCTCTCCGTTTTGCTAAGGTCGGAACCGAAGGCCCCTAAGAACGCCTTGGGGATGCAAAAGCCACAAATACTACGGGAGTAGGAGCCTGCGCGGCCGCGACATACTGTTGGCGATCTTGATGTCCCTTCTGCTCATGACCGGCGCCCTCGCCGCCGGAGCGGATCCCGTGGAGGTGTCTGATTCGGTCGGGCCGTCCGCCATCCACCCTCTGCTGTTTTGCCTGCTGCTCTTCCTCGGATGTACGATCATCGGGTTCTTCGCCACGCTGGGCGGGATCGGCGGCGGGGTGATTTTCACGCCGCTGTTCATGGGCTTCACACCCATCGATTCCTACATCATCCGAACCACCGGCCTGTTCGTGGCGATGGCCGGGACCCTGGTGGCGTCGCGCCCATTTTTGTACAAGGGGATCGCCAACATCCGCCTGCTCCTCTTCGCCGCGTTGCCCTACACCCTGTTCGCCGTCGTCGGTGCCCTGCTGGCTGGCCATATCGACCGGACCATGGGCGCGGAGGGCGAAGCGTTCATCCGGGGGGCGTTGGGCCTGGTGGTTATCGGTTTCGGCGGGTTGTTTATCGTGTTCGGTGGCCGGACCGAATACCCAAGGGCCGGAAAGGTGAATGGCTTGGCGAAGAAGGTCGAACTGCCGGTTCCCTATTGGGAGGAGTCGTTGGAGGAAGTGGTAAGATACAAATTAAGCAGGGTGGCGCGCGGGTTGCTGATACTTGCCCTTGTCGGGACGATTTCCGGCCTGTTTGGTATCGGAGCGGGGGGAGCAGTGGTCCCGGTGTTCAACCTGGTGATGCTTGCCCCACTGAAAGTGGCCGCGACCAGCAGCACAGTGATGATTTCCCTGGGGGACACGGCCGCCGTCTGGCCGTATATCCTGGGCGGCGGGATGTTTCCCCTGGTTGCAGTGCCCTGCATGGCCGGAATGCTTCTCGGTGCACACGTGGGCGCCAGGGTAATGCTCAGAATCAAAGCCGGATTCGTCCGCTGGATCATCATCGCCTTGATGATCGCGGCAGGCATCCGTCTTATCGTACAGGCACTTGGGATGCTCTAGCGAAGGAGCCGGAATGTCGAACAGCGTCAAACCGAAAGCCCTCTTCGCCGGCAAGGTCTACGGCCAATGCACGTTCTGGATAGGCGTGGTCGGGCTGGCCATCGGGCTGATCGGCATGATCCTGAGCTTCGCCGGTGTTAACCCGTATTTCGACAATCAGGCGCTCCTCGATGGGCTATGGGCGGGCCATCGGGCACCGACCATCTGGGCCGAGGCGACGGGCCGAGAATTCCAGCCCGGACACTGGTACCTGAGCCGGCTGGGGTTCAGTGACGGGATCGCCATGCTAGGGATCGCGATCGCCTGCCTCGCCGCAGTCATCGGCATCTGGGTGGCGACGCTCGGCATGGTGATGAAAAAACGCGAGCCGGGGTTCTTTGTCGTGCTCGGATTCATCCTCGCCCTGTTGCTTACTCTCTCGGTTACCGGTATCCTGTCCGGCTGATGGCCCCCGGCCGGAGCACGGGAACAGCTCGAATTCGAACGCGGAGACAGCGGTTATGACTGTGGAGATAGACGCCGACTTCCCGGGCGGCAACATCATCGTCGATAGAATGGACGGCGACGAGGTGTGGCTCCGGCAGGACAGGAGCAACTCGGACAACTGGTGGTTCTACTGGTGCTGCCGCGTCGGCGGGGCCGCTGGCCGAACACTCACCCTCCATTTCATCGACGGAAACGTGCTCACCGAACTGGGCCCGTCGATCAGCCGTGATTTCGTGCACTGGGAGTGGGCCGACGCCGAGTTCGAACCGGAGGGTGACGGCGTTCGGGCCACCGTGCCTATCCCCGAAGATGCAGACGCGGTCTTCCTGTCTCATTCGTTCCCATACGTTCAGTCGCACCTCGATGCTTTTCTGGCGAAACACGCCGACCATCCGCACCTGCACCTGTCGACACTCACCACCAGCGAGGCCAGCCGGCCGGTCGAGAAGCTGCACCTGCTCGATCTGCAGGCGAGCTCGCCGCGCAAGATCATGCTCAGCGCTCGACGCCACGCCTGCGAGTGCGTCGCTAACTACGAACTGGAGGGATTCCTCGAAGCGGCACTCGAACCGGCCAACAAGATGCTGCAAAAGGCCGAGATTCTTGTCGTCCCCTTCGTCGATAAGGACGGTGTGGAGCAGGGCGACCAGGGCAAGTATCGCATCCCGCACGACCACAACCGCGATTACACCGAAAGCCCGAGGTATGCGGCCACCCGGGCGATCATCGATGAGCTCGACGGCTGGGCCGACGACCGGTTCCTCGTCTGCCTCGACCTGCACTGCCCCTGGGTGCGAGGCGGTCGGAACGAGACCGTGTACCTGTGCCAGCCGCCGCCGGAGGCACAGCCGCCCTTCGAGCGATTCCGCCATATCCTGGCAGATGTCAACGACTCGCCGCTCCCATATCACCCCGACAATGTTCTCGAGTTCGGAGTGGACTGGAACACCGGCGAGGCCCCCACGTTCCGCAAGTGGGTCGGTGACCACACGCCCGCCCGGTTGGTGACGACCATCGAATTCCCATATTCCCTGGCGAACGGAGCGCGGGTCACACCGGACCGGGCCCGGGCTTTCGGCCGCTCGCTCGCACAGGCGACCTTCGAGTGGATGGAGAGTCGTTGACCG
>PUPC01000326.1 GCA_003553185.1 Planctomycetota bacterium
GTTCCACGAATCGGGGGACCCCAACGAGCGGTCGCTCTCCCGGCTTCGGAACCAGACGCCCTACGGGCACGGGTTCCAAGGAGTCGGCACGAAAGAGTTGCGGGAGGTACTGGGGGGGAAGCGGCTGCAGGACCTCGTGGACGACTTTTATAAGCGGTTGACCGGTCGCCCTCCGGAAGATGTATTCGAGACGGCCCGCCGGGAGCTTATCGACCGGATATCGGGACTCGAATAGGGGGCGGGCATACCGTCGGCCGGGGAGCGCCGGGCGCCTTCGCTGCGAATGCGGGCCTCCGACTTCTGTCGGGGCGCCCGTTTTTCTTGCGCTGTGCGCCCGCTTTGCGTGCATTCGACGTGTGGGGCTGGCCGGGGAGAACAGAGGGGGCTCCCGCCGTTCGGCTAAAATCAACCAAGTCATGAAACCGCAAGTCCTTTTCTACTAAGCTGTTGTACGCAAGCCCTGTTTTTTTCTGCTTTTTTTCTGCGCGATTGGCATGGGATGTGCTTATAAGAATTGCGACGTAAGGAAATGCAATTGAGAATGGATAACGAAATGAGGAGATTGAGATGATGAAGAACGCGATGCCGGTGATTACGATTCTGTTGGTTTTTGTTTGCTCTTGCACGGGCCTTGACCGGGCGGTTGAGCCGGCGGAGCCGATCCAGTTGTTCAATGTCGAGCCCGAAGTACCCGCTGCGGAGGAGGCCCCCGTCGAGGAGGTCAACGTGGTCGCCGTCGCGGCCGAGCTGCTCGCTGACGGGCATCAGGCCGATGCCGCGAGGGTGCTGGAGTATCATCTGTCCATCGCCCCGGAGGATTCTGAGGCACTCGCCCTGTTGGTCCAGACGCTGCGTGAGAAGGCCGCCGAGGCGCGTGCGAGCGGGCGAGGGGCCGATGAATTCAACCACTATGCCCGGGCCCTGTCCACGCTCGCCGGCTGCTATGAGTATGCGTTGGCGGTGGCTCCCGAGAAGAGGGACTGGCTGAACGGTATGGACCGCCTGCGGCAGCAGCTCGTGAGGCAGGTCCGCTCTCGCGTGGAGCAGGTCATTGCTCAGGCCGGGGCGCTGTACGAGGAGGGGCGGACTCCGTGGTACCGGAGGAACATTCGCGGCAAGTTTATCGAGGCGCTCGTGCTGTTGGACGGGGTCAACCAGGACCTGCTGGCCCGCATCCCGATGTCCACTCGCAGGGACTATGCAGCGATATGGGCGAAGTGTTTCGACCGACTGGGAAATGCGGCCCGCGAGGAGTACAAGACGACGACGGCACTGGTGAACATGGTTTCGGAATGAGAACGCGTGGAGGTGCACAATGATGATTCGGCGACGAGCGAACGTGTGGGTGATCGGAGTCTTTCTGGCGGCGATGCTGGCGTGGGGCGGCAGCCAGGCCGAGGCGATGCCGGGCGCGGCCCACCAACGCCTGGCCACGCTCCTTCTGGACACCCCGCCGAGCAGTGGCGGAGCGAAGGGCCTGACCGTTGAACAGGTACGGGCCGTCAGCAGATGGATGGACACGCCCGCCATGCAGACGGGCCAATATACCAATCAGGCTGTGGGCCAACCGGTTCATCCGAGTAACCACGGCCATCTGCGCCATAATCCGGTTCGTGTGGCGAAAGCTATGAGCGGGGACGGGGGAGTCAATGCAGCGAAGTTGAACGTTGCCCGGCTTCACAAAATCGCCGATGTCGCCTACAACACGGCCGGTGTCGATGGGTCCACGGTCACTCCCGAGATGAAAAGAGAGGCGAAAAATATTATTCGCTACGTTTGGCAACACAAGCGTCTGCCCGACACGCTGCCTGACTGGGTCGATCAGAGTGGACAAATCATCACGAACAGCACCAAATCCACCGCGAGCTCGAAGACGAGCTCCGCGGTCGCCGCCAAGTCCGGCACCGCGTCGAAGGCCGGCGGGGGAGCTGCCGGTTCGGCCGGGTCCGGGAAGTTGGCCGCTCTGGCCGGTGGGGGTGTGATGATCGGCCGCATCGTTATCGAGGGCGGGGCTGCCACGATCCAGTACAACCGGGGGAACGTCTCGACGGGGCAGTATAACGAGGAGCTGCGGGCCGTAGGCATCAGAGCGGTCGGGTCCGGCGTACTGACCAGCGCCGCTCTGGTCGCTTTCACTAACCCCGGGACAGCCGTGGTGTTCATTGTCGCCGTAGGCGCCTGCATCGTCGTCGATGTCACCTACGGCATTGTACAGAACCACTTCGACGACAGCGAGGCATGGCGTGCTTTTTACGAGCGTCTGCCGCGCGAACAGCGCCAGGGGCTGCTCGTTGAGCGAATCGCACCCGACCCCGGAATGAACAATTTCGGCCGGACCTACGGGCCCATTCGGGCACGCCGCAGGTCACCGGCCAACGCACCGGACTTTGCTCGGAGATGAGGAGAAAGCAATGGAACCTGCCACGACGAAATTGCTGATATTGGCGGTCAAGGTCGCCGCCGGGCTGGTTATCTACTGGCTCAAAGAGGCGACCAAACCGCCTCGCGGCTGATCGCCGCCGATTCTGCCCGGCCGGTACCGCCGACCAGGCGCGTCCGACCGAGCCGGGCTCAGTTTGCGCCGTCTTTTAGCCCCCACTTTTTCAGTTTTTTACTCAAGGTGTTGCGGTCAATGCCCAGTTCGGCTGCCGCCTTCCTAATGACGCAGCCGTGCTTTTCCCAAACTCGCAGCACGTGTTCGCGTTCGACATCCTCCAGGTGATTGGACCTGGGCTCAGCGTCGACGGGGCGGCGTGGGGCTTCCCGCCGCGCCCGATCGATGACAACCCGGGCGGTTTCCGCCGTCGGTGCATCGTGCTCGGATTCGATATACAGGAGTTCGAGCACCTTGCGTAGTTCGCGCACATTACCCGGCCATTCGTATCGTCGGAGGATATTTGCCGCCTCGGGGGGCAGGTCGAATTCGGGCGGCTCCTCGTCGTTCCCGACAGACTGCCACAGGTCTTCACACAGCAGTTCGATATCCTCCGGCCGCTCGCGCAGCGGGGGGATGTCGATGTGCAGGACATTCAGGCGGTGATACAGGTCTTGTCGGAACTCGCCCGTCTCGACTTTCGCTTTCAGGTCAGCGTTCGTCGCTGCGATCACACGGGCGTGACTGGTTCGCTCCTTGTTCTCCCCGATACGCTGATACGTCCCATCGTTAAGGACACGCAGGAGGCGGGCCTGCATCGGTATCGGCATGTCACCGATCTCGTCGAGGAAGATGGTCCCCTCGCTCGCTTCCTCGAATCGGCCCGGTCGGTTAGCGTGGGCTCCGGTAAACGCTCCCTTCACGTGTCCGAAGAGTTCGCTCTCGATTAAGCTCTCAGACATGCCTGCACAATGCACTGGAATGTACGGTTTGTCCCTTCGGTCGGAGTTATGGTGGATCACCTTGGCACAGAAGTCCTTGCCCACGCCCGTCTCGCCGGTCAGCAGTACGTGCACCTGCGGGTGACAGGCGGCCTGTTCGAGTTGGCGAACAGTTCGTCTCATTGCCGGGGACCGCGTTTGGAGGGCGCCGAAAGATACTTTCTTCCCCAAAGCAGTTCGCAGCTCGCGGTTCTCGCGCTCCAGCCGCCGGATGACCGGAAAATCATCGATGGCGAGGTCTACCCGGCGGGCAACCTCTCCATCCTTGCCTCGATATATCTGCCGGATGGTCTGGAGCACATCGGCCTTGACATCTCCGCCTTTCGCCATGAGCAGCCAGACTGTCTGTGCCTGGGGCGTTCCCGGGCTGATGTGGATGGCGAACTTGGGGTCTTCGTCCGCCAGGTCGTCCTGAATCTGTCGACATGCCCCGGTCATTTCCCGGTATAACACGCCATAGTCGGTCGGGTCTGGCGCGTCGAGCAGGACCACGGTGGCTTCGGGGCGTTTCCGCCCCCCGTCACCCAGGTACTTGGCCAGCGCCTGCGCAATCGGCCGCGATTCTTCGTTGGCGAACAGATACACCCGGTCGAATCGATCCCGGTATTCCTCCGCGTTGAGCAATTGCAAGCTCGGGCCGTCCGGATTGACCTTGCATGTCCCCATGTCGTTGAAACCCACCCATTGCAGCAATACCTGCATGACGGTCTCCTCCTCTCAACACCTTGCGAAATCCCAAAAGAGCGGTGCCGACTGCTACCCCGCTGGAGAACCGCGTACTATGAGAAAACGCTCCGTTTCCTAAAAGGCCAATCCTCAGCAGGCGTGTGGCCCAATTGTTCCGCCAGCATATCCCCGCTGGCCGTGCCGCGCAAGTCTTTTTCTTGCATTGATTGGAAACGCGCAGGAACATTGTATCCACCTTGCGGGGGCGGGCGGGGGGCGCGTCTGGGCGCGACGGGGGATGACCGCGAACTTGTGCGTTTCCGATTCTTGACGACGAGCAGGAGGCCGCGTAGGATGATGACTGGGCAGCTAGGCGTACTGGCGTTCGTTATGCCCCAGAGAGTGAGCAGTGCGGACAGGGAGGACCTCGCGAAGTTCCTCACCAGCGTGCGCGA
>PUPC01000386.1 GCA_003553185.1 Planctomycetota bacterium
AAATCGACCGCTCCATTTGGTCCAGGATGGCCGCGCGACTCCCGTTCATCACGAGTCCGCCGACTTGCATGTGGTGCGTCGGCAAGTCGCCCATGTTGTGGAATGCCGGGTCGACACACATACCCCATAATCCCCACTCTCTCTTCAATCGTCCCGTAGGATCGACCCGGTAGATAGTAGGCGGCTTGGTTTCCAACTCCGTACGCAGTACCCAGATGCTGCCCTCTGCGAAGTCAATATTGCCAATCATCCGAACCTCTCCTGAATGGGCGTCTTGTCCGCCGAGTTCGTCCGCGTTTTCATCGGACGGGGCATCGGGAACACGCGCCGGGCCCAGTAACGAGCAGTAGATATATGCCGCGTGAACACTGCACCAGATTCGTGTCTCATTTATCGGCCGTCAGGTTCCGATCGCGGGGCGGTTCGGCGGCGGTCCGGCTCTGCGGGTTCGAGGCCCAGTTCCGTATATTCAAAAAAATAATCATATACCACATATCTTGGAGGGCAGGGGGGGCCGTCCCAATCTGGGAAAGGACAGGCGGGAACATTCGGCAGGAGCTCATCGTACCCAAAAAGAAAATGTAACAGACGCGGGCGCCAAATCAACCGTCTTCTGTCGAATCGTAACGACTCCCCACGGCTCTTGTACCATTCATGTAGCCGGGACCAGGACTCCTTCAGTTCCTCTGGGGTCCCATATTGAACATGCCCCGAGCGGCCGGCCGCAGCCGCAAGAACCAGAATACCGGGGGCGTACCACGGATACTCGTGTTCTTGTACAACCTTCATATTCTCTGCTATCTTGTCGAGAGCTCGACCAAGATGGCCCTGGGACCCTGCGGCTAGAAAATTCCCGTCCCACAACATCGCATGGTAATATCGTTCGAGCAGCGCCCGGTCGCTCATCAGAACCCTTGTCAAAGCACGGCTCCCCGCGAGCTGGAGCTCATACAGCTCTTCGCCCGAAATACCGTGCTCCTCGCTACGAAACGGAACTATTTCGATCGGCCCCTCGCTTGGCATCGTCAGATACGGCATGCTGAACAGCAACCCAAAATCCAGTACGTCACCGTGCCGGCCAAACTGCGAAAACAACCAGACCATATCCTCGTCACTCGCGGATCGCACGAACGGCCACAAGACCGAATTGGCCTGGACCAGGACATCAAGCCAATACTTCGATCCGTCATCGCTATCCGGTTGAAGCGACTCGCTGGTGTACTCGATCGAGTTGATCGTCCGCACATATCGCTCCCAGAGCTCGGTACGAACCGGGTCCTCCGGGAGCGGCTCCAAAATTGCGGGGGATCGGGGGGCGGGCCCGGGGCGGCAGGCGGCCCCGCAGGCCGTAATCAAAACCCAGATGAAACAGAACATCGCCCGAGCCCATCGCCCGTCCTTCTGGTCAGCGAACGTAAGCGCCTCCTTCACGACTGGTTTTTTATGATTTATGCTCCATCTATTGATCGACCTTTCTTACCAACACCGTGACCCCTTTAGGAAAACATGGTGAGAAGAAGCCGAATCCGCTTGCTGAAACTCCTAGTTGCACAAACGTTTCTGTGAGCTCCAACACCTGAATCTCTATTTGCACTTCTTGCCCGTCAATCGTCTTGCTAAAAGCAATTGGCTCGTCGCCTACGAGAACCCAATAGTCGTAGCCTTTGCTTGCCGCGTCAGCAGCCACAACCTGTGCGATCTGCTTGAGCCGACTTCGCTTCATTGGTTACTCCTCCGGTACCACCTCTATATCTAAAACACGGACCGTACGGTACTCTAGCTTGAAAAAAGTTGGAGCTCGGTTTTCCCTTGATCCAACAGTCAACTTCTATGCCGCATGAATACACAACAGCCAACGAAAGGCGCCGGCGGTTTGGGCTACTCCGCCACAAAGATGCGTTGGCCCGTCATCGAGCGGATATCGTACACCCATATCTCGGTCCTGTTCTTTCCCACCGCGATCCGGGACGCCCCGAGCCATCGCGGAGCTGCGGTAAAGACGCCCTTCGCCACGATCTCGGGGCGCTCTGCCCCGGGACGATACACCATCAACTGCCTCTGTCTTTGGTCCTCGCCCGGCGCCTTCTCCAGGTAGCATATGCCGGACTCGGACCAGTGAAAATCGGACCGGCGGTCGGGACAATCAAAGAGCTTTTCGACCGCACCGTCCTCCAGCCCGACTGCATAATAGGATTCTCCGCGGTAAAAACCCAGCCGCGATCCGTCGGGGGAAGAGGCCAGGTGCATGATGGGCACCCACCCTTCCGCCGGTTCCGGCGCCCAGACGACCCGCTTCTTGCCGGTCGCCACGTCCCAACGATATATACTCCCGCCCCGGATGTAGAAGACGCCCGATGAATCATGTTGCCAGCACCAGTGATACATGGTCTCCACATCGTCGCATATGGTTTGCCTGCCCCGGGACGACAGCTCAACAACGACCAGCTTGAAGGACCGGAAGCGCTGGGAATGACCAAAACCGACGTAACGGCCGTCTGGCGAAAACATCGGAGCGTAGTCCGAGTCACCGGCAAACCAGGCCACGGTCAGGTCCTCGGTGGTGACAAGATAGATTCCCGTGCTGTTGTTCTGCATCCCGCCTACGTAGAGCAATTTGGACCCGTTTGGCGCCCAGGCGACCGGCCGCCTTTCGAGCCCGGGCAGCACCCACCCGGCTGTCTCCCGATGCCTTCGGCTGTCAACAGACAGGATCCACAACTGTGACTCAATGTCATCAGGGCGTTCGCCGCGCAGAACGACGAGGGCGAGTTGGTCACCCCTGGGGCACGGCTCGATGATCAGGATGAGGTTGTGCACTCCGCCCGGCGGGCAACAAACCGGAGCCGGCACGGTGCTTTTTTGCCTGCACGCCGGGTTGGACAGCAAGAGCGATAGCGCCACAAGGCGGGCCGCCGTTGTCAGCAGGGTCATTCCGGCGTCTTTTTTGACTGTCATCTTTTGCTCCTGCTCTTCAATCCCTGATTTCCCCTCCAAGGGGTCCGCGGCCAGCGACCGGGCGCCGTTTGTCAGTCGTCCTTGGCCTCCTCGTTTTCGGTTTGCGGTGCGTCTTCAATCTCGATGCCGCGGTCCCGCAAATAATCAGCCATCCTTTGAGTGTGGTAGCCGTCGGGGCGCTCGCGGCGAAACTCCCGGAAGTAATCCACGAACAGTTCGTCGCAATCGCGGCGCTGTGTCCACATGTACGTCATCGCAACGACGTGCAGCATGTCGGGGTCGTCGGAGTATCGTTCGAAAAGAGTGCCGTAGTCATAGTCCGGGGCATGGGCCAGCCCGTCAATGATGAACAGCCGATCATCTGGCGTCTCGTCTTCGTCAGTTGCATCCGGATCGATCTGGGCCTCGATCTCATCCAGCATCTCTTCGAGCGCCGCAATGGATTCCGGCGTATTCTGCAGGCCCAAAGCCAGCTCGGCGGCCCCGTTCAGCGGCACCCCGAGGTAGTGTTCGGGGTCGCTCCCCGCCATCGACCGCAGGGTTCGCGTGGAGAACCGTTGCGACAACCTTTCGGCTGATTCCATATCGGCCGGCATGGCTCGCACCAGAGTCACGAACGTGCGCGTGGGCTGGAACAGGACGCCGGCCAACACCAAGGCCACTGCCCCGAAAATGAGGAGCTGCCGTTTCCACGAAAGGCGGATGCCCCCTTTCCTGAAGGCCGCGACCAGAGCGATGATCAACAAGACCACCGTTGGAACAACGAACAGCACCGCGAACGGGACTTCCCGAAACAGAAACGCGCCCCCCTCCAACAAGTTTTCGCTTCTGCTTACGACGAAGCCCACGAAGAATGCATACACTGCCCCGGCAAGCGCCGAGGACGCTCGCGGATACCAGTTGGACATAACCGCAAGCACCACCAGCGGGACAATGCTGGATAGGACCAGCCACTGCGCCGGGTTATGCGCCCGCCCGGACATCGCGCTTTGAAACCAGGTCCGCAATACCAGGATGGCGAACAGATGGATTGCAGAGGCGGCCAGAAGCGTATAACAGACCGAACAGCGTTTACCGTCTTTCACCATAAGCCCTCTTCCTCCCATGTGTTGGGCGACCAATCAATCGGGTCGTTCGCCGGGTCGGCCCGGCCCCGTCATGTCGAGCTCGCCCATTCTCAATGAATTGGAGCTAGTTCATTTGCCCGACTTCGGGCTTGACGTACTACCGCTTGTCCTTATATTGCTTTGTTAGCGGTTAGTCAAGTTCCACCGCCGTCCTACGACGCGCAGGACCGCGCGATCCGAAGCTTGGTGGACAGAGGCAATGAGCCACAGCCCCTCGACGGCGCAACTGCCCTGCCGATAGTACTTCGCCAGAGAGCTTGGCTTTCCTTGTGTGTCGGTTTCGACGTACTCAACGGCCTCATTGCTCTGTGCTTCCCCCTCCGTCCATTTCCAGTCCGGCACCCAGCCCGCTTGAACCAACCGTGCCTCGAATTCGGACACGGCTTCATGCGACGGGTCTTCGAGTTCGCACTCGAGCCAGAGGAACGTATAGTCGATGGGGTAAGCCAGAATGTGGCCCGGCCCGGTTGGCCTGTAACCTCGGTCGTAGATGACGGCGCACGGCACTGACAGCAGGTTCGCCCAGTATGTGTTTCTGCATCTGAAACCGGCGGGGCGGGACACTTCTGGATACCGGCGCAAGTAGGCCTTGTGATACAGCCAGGGCACGGTCAACCGTGCAACAACGAGCATCACAAGCACGCCGCCGATCAGAATCAAGAGTCTTTTGCTTCGTATATTCATGATATACGCGGCTCCCTCAAGTCAGCCGAGCCAGTCTGGGCTCTCCCTTTTCCATCCCGGCCCGTGCTCCTCGACCGCCCGCCGGCCGCTGTAAAGATATACCGACGGCCGCATCGGGCGCGCGGGCGGGCTGTTAACGCTCTCGCGCCATGTTGTCCTGCCGGCCTGGCCGAGTTTTTGGACCGAACGGTCTTGTGTGTTCGGGAGATAGGAGTGCTGTCTTGTCCATTTGGCCGGCTGCCCTCGCTTCAGCCACTCGCCTTTTTCCACAAGCACGTTCCAGCGGTCCCACACGAATATCGTCATTACCACGAGGACACACAAGGCATATAGAACAATCCGCAACGCACTCCGACGTTTCTTGACGAGGCCGCTGGCGAACGCCACAAAAAAAATAACAGCCGGTACTACCCACCACCACCTTATGTCGGCTGCCCAATTAGGCGAGTCGGTCCGCAAGCCCTCACGGAGCAGGAACGCTTCCATGCCTATCAGAATAAGCATCCCTATGGTCCACGGGAAGTAACGTATTATCCAGCGTCGTACGCAGTCATCTCTGGCCATTGCGGGTCACTCCGGAATTTTCTCGCCTTTGCCTACCTCGCGCCGGATATTGTTGATGCCGTCGGCCGGGGCGCTGAACGGCGGGATTGTGATGGGCCCCTGCGGTCATTTTGCGGTTCCCGCTTCATTCACCCTCCGGGCCTCGAGTCCGGCCAGGAGCCCGAGCCGCTCATCTTCAAAATCGCCCCGGATGTCCTGCCAGCCGGGGGACAGTTCTTCAGAAACAACGAACCGATATACGGCATCCGCCTGGAAACCTTGGTCGCCAACAAGTTTCGTCGGGTTCGACTCCCCGTTCTCTCTCCGGACGATGAGGTGGATCCGGTGCCCTTCGGGATATTCCGACTGGAGTGGATCCGTGACGGTACAGGCCAGAGCCAGGAAATCCCACCAACCAATATCCTTCGGCCGGACGATGCGTTCGACACGTGCTTCCAGCGAAATTTGATGCTCGGACTCCGGCCCCGCCGGGATTGCATCCGGCTCTTCCCGGGCCTCGATGTTCCGGAGAATCTTCGCCGCTAATATCCGGTGCTCCAGGTCCGGGTCGTCCTGGAGGATGTGGCGAAGGGCGTTGGCGGTCTGCTCGCCCAACGTTTTAGCGGTCGAGGGAAAGGCAACCTCGTCATTAAGCACCACCAGAGCCCGCCCACGGAATGCTGTATCTCCGCGCTCAAGTGCGCCGGCAAGGGCGTCGTCGTAGCCCGTGACTGCAAAACCACTTCGGCGAACAAAATGGACGATCCCGGCGGTAAAGATGAGGGGACAATCCGACTCCAGCGCCGGCTTGAGGGCATCGGTTGATTGCGGATTGTCAAACTGTCCCAGGAGCAGAACCGCACTATATTGCAGGGCGTGGTCTTCCGATTGGAGCGCTTTCGCGGCGGGTCGCACAGCGTCCTCGACATCAAGAAAGGCCAGGGCGGCCAGGGCGGCCGCCTTTTCCCGGTCCGTTCCGTCCCACGCCTTCGACATCAGATAGCGAACCCCTTCCTGGCCATAAGCGCCGACGGCGCATATGAATGGTTGTGCATCAGGGTCCATGGCGTCTACTCGGGTGAGCTGTCGGAAACGGTAAGCCATGACGGCCCTCCGGCCCCAGTGTTGCCAAACCGCCCCGGCCAGAACCACCACCAGCACGACGATGAGGGCGGCTGTCACCTTCCGACGTTTTGAGCTTGCTCCCGTGCTATTGTTCATCGTGCATCCTCCTCAGAAATCTCTGCACATTGCACCTCCATTCTCTCCGCAGCTCGTTTCGCCCACGAGTTTGCATTCCGTCTGCCAGTCAACCGTCGGATCGTCGCATAACTGCGCGCTCATTTTGCGTTGCGTTTTCGGCCGGATCGGCCCACGTTCTTCCCTTCAGGAAAAAAGTCTTTGGGCTCGGTTTTAGAAAGCCACCGTACCATCAGCAGGATGCCCACCGGACCCAGCCCCATCGGCAGCCAGGGGGCGATGATGGCCATGATGGGGAAAGCCCCGCGAAGCGCGACGGCTACGAGCGTCGAGATGATGACTACGAGGGCACAAGCTGTGCCATACTTCAATATCTTGAATGCGGGGGTTTCGGGGGCTACGGCACAGATAATTAAGACCGCCGCATTAAGTATGCCGAGTTTGAATGAAATTTCCGCTGTATCCTGGACGTGTGTGAAACTGAGCGTGTATAAATTGTTTCCCAGGAAAAAGGCGATGGCGCCAAGGTATAACAGAACAATCACCATCGTGGCCTTGCGACGCCGCTCGCCCCGGAACACATGTCGGTTCTTGGTCAGTGCCTCAAACAGCCACGACAAGAAAGCCCTTACTTGCATCCTGCTACCTCCGTCAATAGAAGGGCGAACGTCCTATTCGGTCAACTCGGCCAGCAGCGCTTTTGCGGCGGTCTGGAATGTTTCTGAGTACTCCGTCGAAGATAGAATCTCTTCGAGAGTCCTTTTCGCTGTGGTTCCGCCTATCTTGCCGAGCGAATTGAGCGCTGCAAACCTGACTTGCGCGTCTGAGTCTGCCAAGACGGCTTGCCGAAGCGGCCCCGCGAACTCGGCCGACCCTACTTGCCCCATCACGACCGCCGCAAAAACTCGTACTGTGTCATGCGGATCGAGCAATAGTACGATAAGTTGCTGGGCATCATCGTCGTTCACGGGGTCCCCGATCCGTTGGGCGGCCCAGATGGCCACCACCTGCACGAGAGGGCATTCGTCTGACTTGAGACGACGGAGCAGTCTGATTGCTCCAGCGTGCTGGGATTCAGCAACAAGGCCGAGTCCCTCGGCGACGGCACTACGCACACTTTCGTCTCTGTCATCGGCAAGTGCAGCCAAGCCCGCCAGCGCCCGTTGGCTTTCCATGCTGGCGAGGACATAAGGGATTTGGGCGCGCACCCTCGGAGATGTGTCCCGGGTGGCCTCCAACAGTTCGGGGAGGCGTTCGACGGGGATCGCCAATGACGCTTGCCGGTGCGGGGGACGGACAATGGCGCCCAGCATAAGTAGATGGGCGGCCTTTTCCCGCACCTCGGTGTTCTCGTCGCGCAACGCATCGATCACTTGTCCCCAAGCTTCTTTGCTTACGGGCAAGAGGTATACGATACGGTCTCCCAAGCGGTGCAAAGCTTGGATCTGGACATCCGGGGATTGGCTCCCGATTGCCAGAGCGCTCAATTCCTGATCCATTCCAGGTGCGCCCCAGTCAGAGAGAATCCGTTGAGTGCGCCTTTGGGCCGTAATCTGTGTCCCAAAGTGGATGGCGGCAACGACCAGGAAGATGATTATTGCGAGGAGGGCGGCTGTCACCTTCCGACGCTTTGAGCTTGCTCCCGTGCTATTGTTCATCGTGCATCCTCCTCAATCCGGCTGATGCCTGCGAAACCCTGGTAACGCTCGCCAATGTACGTCCCGCCGTAGACGAACTGGCGCCGGGCGAGCCAGGCCCCGCCATCGAGCTTGTAGTATACCGCCTTTGTTACCGAGTGCGTGTTATCTCTGGCGGATTTTGGCTTGCGGCAGCGCCTTCTCCAGTTCATCTACGCCCTCGTCGGTAACCTGCGTTCCCTTCAGGTAAAGCTCCTGCATCTCGACCATACCTTTCAGGTGCTCCAGTCCCGCGTCGGTGACCTGCGTGCCTCTCAGGTCAAGCGACCGCAACTCGGTCATGCCCCGGAGGTGCTCCAGGCCCGCATCCGTGATCTGGGTGTCCAGGAGGTTCAGTTGCCGCAGGTTCGCCAGCCCGTCCAGGTGGGCGAGGCCAGCGTCCGTGATCTTGTTGCGGGAGAGGGCCAGTTCGCGCAGGTTCGTCAGTGCCTTCAGGTTGGCCAGTCCCGTGTCAGTGACCTGGGTGCCCACTAGGAAAAGCGACCGCATCTCGGTCATGCCTCTGAGGTCCTCCAAGCCCGCATCCGTAACTTGGGTGCCACCCAAGTTAAGCGATCTCATCTCTGACATGGCATTCAGGTGCTCGAGCCCCGCGTCGGTGATGTGCGTTCCTGCCAGCCAGAGTTTTTGCATTTCGCTCATACCTCGAAGGTGCTCCAACCCATCGTCGGCAATATCGGTCCAACCGAGATCCAGAATGCGCAGGCCATCGAGTTTTTCCAGGTGGGCAAGCCCCGCGTCGGTGATGTTGTTTCTTCTGATGTTTAACGCCCGCAACGTCTTGATTTCGCCGAGACAGGCCAGTTCGACATCGCTGATGTTTTCCTCTTCCAGACACAGCGTTCGCAAGTTTGTCAGCCCCGTCAGGTGTCTGAGTCCGGCCTTTGTTAACTGAATATCTTCGTCCGTTTTGATGGCAAGGGTATCCAGGTTTGCCAGCCCTTGAAGGTATTCCAAGCCCGCATCGGTGATTTTGTTGTGCCAAAGGCCCAGTTGTGTGAGAGAATCCATCCCGCTCAGGTGCATCAGGCCATTGTCACCGACATTCGTATAAATTAAGTGCAGGGCCTGCAATTCTTCAAGCTCATTCAGACGAGCAAGCGTGCTGTCAGTAACCGCTGCGGAACTCAAGGAAAGGACTCGCAAACGCCCCAGGTGTTTCGGCTCAGACAGGAATGCATTCGCCGCCTCGTAGCGTAACACCAGCCCCGGGATTCCTTTGGTTTCCAATTTACGACCGAGCGCTTCCGCTGTGATTGGCATTATTGGTCTGACCGCCCACCAGTGACACTCAGGAACAGCGACGGGTTGCCCGGCTAGCGGTATACCTGGAGCCTGGAAAACGCCATCGAGACGGGCGACGAACACCCGAAACGGGAATTCCGAAGTAAAATCACCCGGAGACTCGGCTATGGGATCGGACTCCCGAAGCCAAAAGCCCCACCAGTTGAAGTCGATAAATTCATCTAATATGATTGGCAACGGCCCCTTTTCATCCCATTGGCCATCCAGTGTGGTGTCGCTTAACACGAAACGCCCGGAATCATAGCCGGTCTGAGGGAAATACTGGACTGCCCCCGGGAATCGGCCATCCTCTGAGAGGCCCCCACAGGACAGGAGCGGCCACTCACCTCGATCTTCACTGTCGCGGTAAACCGCGAGCGTCGGCGGGGGAGAGTCCGAACCGCCGTCGTGAACCAGGAATTCCACAGCGTAGCTGTTGGCTGCTTCAATACGCAGTGTTTCTTTAGAGTCGTATTGGTACGTCACCTGTGTGATGTAAAAGGGAGGGGCGTCCATGACCAGCCAGACGCGTTTTCCCATTCCTCTCTCCAACTCGTGGAATTTGCTTCGCTCCCTTCGCGTGATATCTCGGGGGCGCCCCCTGCCAAGATGGAACCCGAGATACACCAGGGCACTTGAGAAGGCGACGAACAGCAGGGCCCAAAACACAAACACAGCGGCAGTTCTCTTCCTGGTCATATGCCAACTCCTGTTCTTTTCGTCTTTGTCTGTCGAACGTGTCTTTTCATCCGGGACCTTCTGAGCAATTCGTCAATGGTGAGCGCGCATCCGCCCTTCTAACCGCCTCACGTTCCTCGACCGCCTGTCGGCCATCGTAAAGGTATGTCAAGCCTGTGCCGTTGTCAATAAGACACACAGGCAGTGTCGGCTTAGCGGTGGGGGCGGCGGCTTAACTGGCCCTCCACATCAAACGGGACACTTCAGCCGGCTACTCTCTTGGGCGTGTTGCACCCGACACAACAAGCGGCTCTCTGTGGAAAAACAGAACTTCGGTCCGGCCATCGCCATCAAGGTCAACGGCCAGCATCGGAGCTCCGAATCCAGGCGGCACGACGTCCTCATATAGCTCGAACTGAGGAAGAATTTCAGACACATTCGGCTGATCCGGTATGGGCACGGTCCGGTCGGCCGGACGACGGCCGGTGTTCCGGAGGTACACCACGTCGGGCTTCCCGGTAACCGACCAGCGGTACAGGAGGATGTCATCGGTTCCATCCCCGTCCATGTCGGCCACGACGTACGGGCCAGCGGTATTCGGGATTTCGTGCATACTGGATTCGTATCTCAAGGCGAACGCAGCTTCTTCGCCTGGTATGACCTGATAGACCAGCGACACGCTCGACTTGCGGCCAAGCTGATCGTTCCAGTGTCCGGTCATCAGGATTTCGTCCTTGCCGTCATTGTTGAGGTCCCCTTTCCCCACGTGCGCGCGGCTCAGTCCAATCAACTCATCGTATCCCATGAGCGGAAGCTGGACCTCCCGGGGGCCATCCTCGCTCATCCGATAGATTCGAGTTACAGTGGCTGCACGATTCAGGCCCGTCGGCGGGAATAAAATGAGTTCATCGCGACCGTCGCCATTCAGGTCTAAGCTTTTCGCTGAATCTATCGGCCCTTTTATGTTGCCCTCCTCGATTTTGGCCCCCAATCGGCCATCGACGTTCAGCAATATCCGTGGCTCCGCCGGTTCCAGCGAGCCATCTTGCTTTTTTGTCCAGCCCGATACGAAGAGGTCCGTCCGGCCGTTGTTGTTGTAGTCGATGCCGGTAATCGCCGGAGACTCCAATCTCGGGAGGGGTGGTTCAGCCCTTTCGTATTCGCCGTCCTCTCTCTCGAATGCCTGGTGAGCCGAATGGGTCTGGCCAGTGAAAAGGAGCAACTCGTCGTCTGCGTCGGGGCCGAGGTCAATGACGTGAAGTGACAACGGCTCAGACCCCTCCGGATGTTCCTGGTCAAAGAGTGTCTGGACGACTTCGGCCGAATCCGGTTTCAATTCCAGGGCGTGGGCGGAGAGCCGGCTGTCGCCATTTCGATGATGAATTCCAATCACAACACAACGCAGGGCTGCTCCCTCGGGCGTCCGGACAATCGCCGCTGTGGTCGTGCGGAAGGATGTCGGCAATCCTTCCACACGGTACGGACGATGTTCCAAAGGGGCCTCTTTCTCGTCAGCCGCGGCGTGAGATGTGCACATCAGCGTCAGGAGCACCACACTCAGCAGGGTCTTAGTCATTTTACCTCCTCGAAAGACTCGCTTTCTCGGCATCGGGTGCGACGCTACTTGGCAAGCCGGGCTGTCTCGGACAGCACGGCTTCCAGGATTTCAATTGCGGCTTCCTGTTGCCGAAGGATCTGGGGATTCATGGGCTCCGTTCGATGATCCAATTCGGCAATCTTCCTTTGGTCTGGGTCCAGACGGCCTTTTCGGTCGTCCCACCACATTTTGAGTGGGTAGGGCCCGTTATTTTTGCCCAGGCAGGTGCGGACCCTGTCCAGGAACGTTCGGTGCATGGCCTTTCTGCCCCGGCCCGAGGCGACACAGGTGTATGCCAAAAGCGGTAAGAAGTCGAACGCCTCGTCCCAGTCCAAGGCGGATACCGCCCACAGGCATACCGGCTGAAGCAGCTCGGCCAACTGCTGACCTTCCGGGCACAGGGTCACGGCGTCGGACAATCCTTGTAGGGATGTGATCAACCCAATCCCGTAGTATTCCTCGTACAGACAGATCCGACATGCCCAGATGAACACGGCGGCTCCGGGGATTTCGGACGTTGCGGCATAACAGGTGAAGCTGGCAACCCACGTCTCAAATGCCAGGCCATCCAAGTGCGTGTCAAGCTTCGGTCCCAGACGTGGGACGCCGCCGACAGCGTTTTCTGATGGCAAAGCCCGGTCGACAATATCGGGCACACGGTCCATCAGATCGTGGATGTCGTAACAGAAGTCGGCCAACTCACCGATGCTGGACACAACCTCGGTCGGGTCCGTGGTACCCAACATCAGTTCGGCTGTATCTCGAGGAACCCGTCCGCGGTGTTCGGCGTTCTGCATAACGCTGCCCTTTTTCCGTCAGCGGAACTCGCGACGCGTGGGCGACTGGACGTTCCGCTGCTGCGTGTGCCCGCCCGGACACGTCGGCAGCCGGGTTGGCGGGCGCGTCCGTTCTTCCGGCGCTCCAGCGTACACCCGTTTTCTTGATCCTGCAAGGAATTTTTTCTGAATGCTGCGGGCCGCTCTGCGCCGCGTTTCCCCGCCGGGCATTTGCCCGGATGCGGTTGAGTCGGCCGCCACTCCCCGGGCGGGTTATTCTTCGGCCTGGCCGCGCGGTTCCATCATCTTTTCGAGGGCGGCGAAGTCGTCCGCTTCCAAGCTCCTTTGGAACCGTTTGAGCATTCGCTGCCGGTCTTTCCACCGGAGATATCGTTCGGCCAGTCGCGGGGCACGCTCCCAGATCAACAGTTTGTCGAGATCGCAGACGCAGAGTTCGATCTCGCCGTGCGGGTCGTCCAGCGAACGGCCCATGATGTGGCGCGGCCGGAGGTGGTACAGCCCGGCGTCGTGTACCGCGTTGAGGAACGCGACGACCTTGCGGAGCAATTCGCGGCGGGCGGGTTCATCGAGCAGGCAGAACTCCGCGTCCACAAACCCCTTCACCGTTCGCAGGTCGCCCAGGTGCTCGATGAGGACCAGCGAGCCCGCACGGAACGGTCCCCCCTGGAGCCGTTTGTGGTAGATCAGCTCCGGGGCGGGGATGCCGTGCTCTTTCAACAGGGCCAGCCCCCGCCGGGTGGCCTGGCCGTACATCGGGAAGGTGAACCGGGTCAGCGCTCGGACCTGGCTGGGCCACCGGTAGTGGCGCCCCCAGAGCAGGACGGTCCGGTCGCCCTTCCGGGCTTTCGCCTCGAGGCACATGTGTGTGGGCTTGCTCGAGACGATGCGGTCCACCGAGAGCGTCCATTTGCCCTCGGGAACTTCCAGCCCCCGCTGGCGGCAGAGGTACTCCATTCGAGATTGGAAGTTGGGGGCGTCGTTCGCCTGGGCGATGATCTGGTCGAGAGTGGCGGGGCGCCTTGAGTGGACGACGGCTTCAGACAGGACCGAAAGCCCGGTCCACAGGCACAGCCCACCGGTGCCGAGGGCCGTCAGGATCGCCATATACAGCCATCGGCGGGCATGCCGTTCGCGGCCCTCGATCAGGCCCGCCAGCTCATTGTCCAACTCGGCGTACTCGCCCTGGAACACCTCGAGTTCGACCTCTGCCTCCTTGACCGCTTCGCGGAGTGCCCGTTCGTCCGCCGGGGCTTCGTTCGCGGCGATCAGGTCGCCCACCGCCTCGATGGCCTGCGACAGCTCGGTCCAGCCCTTCTGCATGTCCCGATATTCGAACGATCCGGCCAGGACCGAACCGAACGAACGGTCGAGCCGGTCCAATTCCTCCTGGCACTCGGCCGCCCAGAAGACGAGCCGGGTCCTGCCCGCATCTTCCGGCGAAAGCCGGAGCGCGTTCAGCTCCGTCTCGATTCTCAAGAGCCGATTCTGGATGCTGACATGAATACTGCGGGACCTGGCTTGCATGCGGCCGGCAGCCAGGTGGTTGCGTATCCCGACGGCGATGGCGACGATGCACAGGGCGCACAGGACGGCGGCCAGGCCCATGCGGAGAATCCAGTACCGAATGAACCGCCGGCGGAGGGCCGTTTTCGGCTTCTTGTCCTGCGTCTCCGCCGCGCCGTCATTCCCCTTGTCGGGTCCGGCAATTTCCGGCATCGGTGTTCATTCTCTTCGAGTGTTCGTGAACGGGTCGCCTCGTCCCGAGGCACAGAGCCGCATCCGGTCGTCCGGCGCGGCGTCTTCGCCCTGTTGAGCGGTCGGGGCGATTCTAACCGGGCCGTATCCGGCCCGTCAAGCCGCGTGGCGGCGTGCCCGACGCCCGGCTCGTCTTCTTGACACTCTTCCGACACACCGATATAGTCGCAGCGGTCCGGGCGCGGGCCGTTCGCCCGCTCGATACGGGCCGGGCCGCCTGTTTCGCGATTCCCGTTCGACCAGGTTCCGTCGGAGACGTCCGTGGCGAAGAAGGTGACCGAGACGCCGATGATGAAGCAGTATCTCCGCATCAAGGCGGAGCACGAGGACGCCATCCTCCTGTTTCGGATGGGCGATTTCTACGAGATGTTCTTCGACGACGCGGTCACCGCCTCCCGCGTGCTCGGGCTGACTCTGACCGCCCGGTCGAAGGACAAGGGCCAGGAGGTCCCGCTGGCCGGCGTGCCCCACCACTCGGTCGACCGGTACATCAAGAAGCTGATCCTCGCCGGGCACCGCGTCGCGGTGTGCGACCAGCTCGAGGACCCCCAGGAGGCGAAGGGGGTGGTCGAGCGCGGGGTCACCCGGGTGATCACGGCGGGTACGCTGACCGACGATCTCCTGCCGGACGACCGGGCGAGCAACTACCTCGCCGCCATCTGCCCCCGGAGCAAGCTGTGCGGCGTCGCCTGGGTCGACCTGACCACCGGCCGGTTCTTCGTCGAGGAGATCGCCCCCGACCGCATCCGCGACTCGCTCGCCCGGATCGCCCCGGCCGAATGCCTCTACCCGGAGGGGTTCCGGGGACGGAACGACCGGCTGCTCGCCGAACTCGACCGCGAGACCGTGGTCACCGACCGGCCCGACTGGGTGTTCGACCTGCGGAACGCGATGAAGACGCTCCGCGAGCACTTCGGGGTCATCTCGCTCGACGGGTTCGGGTGCGGCGACCTGACCGCCGGCGCCTCGGCTGCCGGGGCCGTCGTCCAATACCTGAACGACACCCAGCGGACGTCGCTGGGCCACATCGACCGGCTGGAGCGGTACGTCGATTCCCGGCACCTGCTCATCGACGGGACGGCGACCCGCAACCTCGAGCTGGTGCGGACGATGCGGTCGGGCGAACGCCGCGACAGCTTGCTCGGGGTGCTCGACAAGACGGTCACCCCGATGGGCGCCCGGCTGCTCCACGAGTGGCTGCTCTCGCCCCTGCGCGAGCCGGCCGACATCAACCGCCGCCAGGCGGGGGTGGCCGAGCTCGCCGGGGACCCCGACCTGCGGGACGAAATCCGGGCGCTGCTCGACCGGATGTACGACATCGAGCGGATCGGCTCGAAGGTGAGCACCGGCCGGGCAAACGCCCGCGACCTGGCCGCACTGCTCCAGTCGGCCCGGATGATCCCCGCACTGCGGCGCAGCGTCGAAGACCGCGAGCCACCGGCGCTGCGGGACCTGGCGGAGCGGCTGGACCCGCTCGACGACGTCGCCGGGCTGATCGAGCGGGCGATCGCCGACGAACCGCCGACGACCATCCAGGAGGGCGGGATCATCCGGCCCGGGTACAACGAGGAGCTCGACGAGCTCCGCACCATCCAGCGCGACGCCCGGGGCTGGATGGCGAACTACCAGGCGGAGGAGGCGCGGCGGACCGGGATCGACTCGCTCAAGGTCGGGTTCAACAAGGTGTTCGGCTACTACCTCGAGGTCACCAACGCCCACGCCGACAAGGTGCCCGAGAACTACGTCCGCAAGCAGACGCTGAAGAACGCCGAGCGGTACTTCACCCCCGAGCTGAAGGAGTACGAGACCAAGGTGCTCACCTCGGGCGACCGGGCCGACCAGCTCGAGTACGACCTGTTCATCGAGGTGCGCGAGTCGGTCGCCGCCGAGACCGGCCGGGTGCTCGAGGTGGGCCGGGCGGTGGCCGAGCTCGACGCCCTGGCCGGGCTGGCCCAGGTCGCCTTCGAGAACCGATACCACCGGCCGGTCGTCGACGACTCGCACAAGCTGCTCATCGTGGACGGGCGGCACCCGGTCCTGGAGCTGACCCTGGAGGGCGAGTCGTTCGTCCCGAACGACGTGCAGCTCGACGGCGAGGAGCAGATGATGGCGATCGTCACCGGCCCGAACATGGCGGGCAAATCGACCTACATCCGCCAGGTCGCCCTCATCGTCATCATGGCCCAGATGGGCGGGTTCGTCCCCGCGAAATCGGCGGAGATCGGGGCCGTCGACCGCGTTTTCGCCCGCATCGGGGCCAGCGACGAGATCGCCCGGGCACAGAGCACGTTCATGGTCGAGATGAACGAGACGGCGAACATCCTCAACAACGCGACGGACCGCAGCTTGATCGTGCTGGACGAGGTGGGCCGGGGGACGAGCACCTACGACGGGGTGAGCATCGCCTGGGCGGTCAGCGAATACATCCACGAGCAGATCGGCGCCCGCACCCTGTTCGCCACCCACTACCACGAACTGACCACCCTCGAGGCCGTCCTGCCCCGGGCGCGGAACTACAACGTGGCGGTCCGCGAGTGGGAAGACGAGGTCATCTTCCTGCGGAAGATCATCGAGGGGGGGACCGACAAGAGCTACGGGGTCCACGTCGCCAAGCTGGCGGGCATCCCCCGGTCGATCGTGGACCGGGCGAAGAAGATACTCGCCCAGCTCGAGTCGAGCGGGCTGGACGACCAGGACCAGCCGAAGATCGCTCCGGTCAAGGTCAGGGCGAAGAAGCCGAACGAGATGCAGCTCGCCCTGTTCCGCTCGCCGCACGAGGCGACCCTCGACGCCCTCAAGACGCTGGACATCGATTCGATGAGCCCGCTCGAGGCGCTGATGAAGCTGAAGAGTTTGCGCCAGGAGATTCTGGACCGCGAGAAGGGGGGCTGACCCGGGGACCCCCGGGCCGCCTATTCGCTGCCCCGCCCCTCCAGGATATTCAACACGTCGCCCGCCACGTACATCGAGCCGGCGACCACGATGCGGTCGTCCGGGCCGGCGAGGTCTTGGGCGCGATCGAGCGCCGCCCGGGGTTCGTCGGCGGTATAGACGGGCTTGTCGGGGGCGAGATCGGCCAGGAGCCGCTCGAGATCGTCGGGCGGGGTGGCCCGGGGGTTGCTTGTTTTGGTGACGACGAACGCGTCGCCGGCCCCGGCGAGCCGCCGGAGGATGCCCGCCACATCTTTATCGGCGTTGATCGCCACGACGAAGATGGTGCGTCTGGGCACGAGTTCGCCCAGGGTCTCGAGCAGGGCGTTGATGCTCGCGATATTGTGTGCTCCGTCGACGATGGTCTCCGGCTGCTCGGCGACGAGCTGGATGCGGCCGAGCCATTTGACCGCCCCGACGCCCTCGCGTATGTGCTCGTCCGAGACCGGCATCCCCCGTTCGTCGAGCAGGTCGATCAGCCCGATGGCCGTCGCCGCGTTCTCCCGCTGGTGCCTGCCCAGCAGGGGGAGGGTCAGGCCGGTGAGTGACCGCCGCCAGGTGCGAACGCCGAAGGTGCCCGCCGGGTCCCGCCCGCCGGCGTCCGGCTCCGGCCGCTCCACTGTGATGTCCTCGCCCACGACGTGGAGCACGGCACCCAGTTCGCCGCACCGGCCCCGGATGACCTGGAGCGCCTCCGGCTCCTGCACGCCGCTGATCAGCGGGGTACCGGGCTTGATAATCCCCGCCTTCTCCCCGGCGATGCGGGCGAGTGTATCGCCCAGCTTGTCGGTGTGGTCGAAGCTGACCGGGGTGATGGCGCAGGCCCGGGGCCGGACGACGTTCGTGGCGTCGAGCCGGCCGCCCAGCCCGACCTCGATGACGGCGGCGTCGACCTGCCGTTCGAGGAAGTGGAGGAACGCGATCACGGTGAACGTTTCGAAGAAGGTCGGGGCGTAGGTCTCGCCCCCGTGGCGGGCGGTCTCGAGGTAGGGGACGAGCCGGCCGAGCAGTCGGCACACGTCCTCCTCCGGGACCCACTGGCCGGCGACCTGGATGCGCTC
>PUPC01000089.1 GCA_003553185.1 Planctomycetota bacterium
GACGAGGCGGTCTGCGCGGTGGAAGTGCCGACACTGCAACAAGTGCAACCCGGCCGCTTCGTCCGATGCCATCGGGTGGAAGCCGGCCCCGCGACAGAAGAGACAACTCCCTGACCGACGAAGCACCGAGCTGGCAGAAACGGAAAGGCCCCGTAATGCGGACATCCAGAGCATGTGAAACGTTCCGCATCGCCAGACATATGATGTGGCTTGCGGGACTGTACCTGGCGATGGGCCTGCCGACCGCACTCGCCGAAACCGTAGAGGCCCTGCCGGACGTCCCCACCGAGGTCTTCAACATTGCGGGCATTGCGTGGATGCTGTTTCTGGCGGCCTGTATCTATTGCATCTCCTGGATCGCCCAGAAGCGCAGCAATGACCAGCAGATTTTCCCGCCGGCGTCACTCCCCAAGTTGAAGTGCCGCGGCATCGACATCTGGATCGTGCTCGGCGTGTTTCTGGTGGCCCCCGCGTTTGTCGCAATCATCTCGGGCATCCGGGGCATGCGCGGGATACTGATCGCCAGCAACCTCGGCCATCTGCTCAGCGTCGGGCTGCTGATCTTCCTAATTCACTGGCGCGGCCAGAACCCACTGCGGGCGCTGGGGCTGAAATTCAGCGGGCTGGCCGGCCAGATCGGCCCCGGTCTGGCGACGTTCCTCGCTTTTATGCCGGTGCTGATCGGTATCAACATCGGGTGGCGGATGCTGCTCAACTGGTTTGTCGGGCCGGATGCGGCGCTGGCCCGTCAGGATATCGTGCAGAGGTTCACCGAGACGCCCGACTCGGTGGTGGCCTTGCAGATCGCGATCTCGGCCGTCATCGTCGCCCCCATCGTCGAGGAAGTCCTGTTCCGCGGACTGCTTTACGGGTTCATCCGCCGGTGGATCAAGCCGTGGCTGGCGATGGCCCTGATCGGCCTGCTGTTCGGGGTACTCCACCCACCGCTGGCCATATTCCTGCCCATCTCGATTTTCGGCGTGTTCCTGTGCCTCGTATACGAGAAGACGGGGAACCTGCTGATCCCCATCGGCATTCATGCCCTGTTCAACCTGGGGAGCACTCTCCTTATGTTTTCCGACCGGCTGGCGGGGGTGATCGGATGAGCAAGCTCGCATACGCACTTTCTGCTGTCCTCCTGATGCTCTTCGTCGGATGCAGCGACCACTCCGAGCCAGATGCGCCCGGGGAAGAGCCGCCGACGCAGGAAGCACATCAGTCCGATGAAAAAGACCGCGTTCGCGGCTATGTCGACAGTCTCCAGCACGGGCTACGGGCGGCCGCAGACCAGCAACTGGCCACGGCCAACCGGGCGGTCGTCGGCTTCCGAGCACTCAAGGGCAGGAATCCGGACGACCTCGATGAACTGACAGCGGCCGGGTTCGCCCTCCCCGACCCGCCGGGAGACCTCGAATACCGATATGATCCCGGCACGGGCGAGATCACTTGGGAGACGCAAGAATGACTCTCCGGGACCGCATCATCCGCCTCCGCCCGCCCGGCGTGCCGTTGCTGTTTATCACCGTCGGGCTGGTCACCGCAGCCCTGACCGCCGCGCCCATCGCCCTCATCCTGGCAGAGCGCCGGGCCGCCTCCGAAACCGCCCGCCCCGACTTAACCGACCTCGAGGAGATCGTCCCGCCGGAACCAATATGCGCCGCCCCCGACCTGACCGAGATCGAACGGCTGACCGCCCTGGACTCCGGAGTATCGGCCCGCAACTGGACCCACATCATCATCCACCACAGCGGGACCGAGGCCGGCGACTACGCTTCTATCGACCGGTATCATCGCGAAGAGAAGGGCTGGTCGGGCGCGGGCTACCATTTCATCATCGGGAACGGCACCCGGACCGGCGACGGCGAGTTGGAGGCGACCGCTCGATGGACGGCCCAGATAATTGGGGCCCACTGTCAGGCGTCTTCGATGAACCATCGGTCTGTCGGCATCTGCTTCGTGGGCGACTTCGAGCAGTCGTCCGGCCCGTCCCCGTCCCAGCTCGCCGCCGGCAAAAAACTGGTCCGCCACATCGTCCGGAAGTTCGACATCCCGCCGGAGAACATCCTGGGGCACGGGGAGGTACCCGGTGCCCAGACGGCGTGCCCCGGCGCGCACTTCCCGTTGAACGTGCTCCGCGAAGCGGCTGCCGCCGAACGGTGAGGCGCTTTTTCTCAACTTTTTCGTTTAAATTGGCCGCCAAATTGACTATACTAGTAAGGACAACCCATCCTTTCTTGCCAGGAGTCTTAAGATGAAATCGACTATCGTGTCCGCGGTTGCCGCCTCTGTTCTGCTGGCCGTCTCCTCCTTCGCCTTCGCCGGTCCGTTCGACATGCCGCCCGCCCCCCGGGACCCCGAGTTGCAGGCGCTGGAGATGGCCCGGGCACACCTGCAGCAGGGAGAGGCGGCCCGAGCGGTCGAGGTGTTGCAGAACGCCCTGACAGAGCGTCCCAACTCGGCACGGCTGCGCCACCACCTCGGTGTCGCCCTGGTCCGAGACGGCAAGCCGGAGCCGGCAACCGAGCAGTTCCGGAACGCCATCGAGCTCGACCGGCAATTCCCCGACCCGCATATCGAACTCGCCCACTTGTCCCTGCGGAGAATACGGCCCGAAGACGAGCAAGACCGAGCAACCAACCTCGGACTCGTCGAGGACGCGATCAACCACTATCAGTCCGCCCTGAACAAAACCCCTCGGGCACTCCGGACTCGCCTGTACTACAATCTGGCACAGCTCCATCTCGAGTCGATCCGATTCCGGGATGAAAACCCCGAGCAGGGTTTCGACCAAGCGGTCGAGATTCTGCTGGAAGCACGCGAGCAAGCCGACGACGAGACTCGCCCGCACATGACACTGGGGAACGTGAGAGTCCAGTACGCCAACTACCTCGCCGGCGACCAGCCAGTGCACGAGCTGGCCGGCGAGCCCGCACGTAAGGCCAACGAGCTGCTCGATCAGGCGTTGGGCCATTACCGCAGAGCGCTCGAGATCAACCCCCGTTTCCTCGACGCGGTCAACCGCATCGCACGGGTATATCAGATCCGGGGCGAGACCGATCAGGCGGTGGCCGCCATTGCCGACCACATGGCCAAGCTGGAGCAGGCGGAGGAACGCGCCCTCTGCTTCCGTTGGAAGGGCGAATACCGGCGCCTCGCCGATGAACTCGAGCAGGCGAAGGGCCATTTCGAGAGCGCGATCGAGACATACCCCGGCGAGTTGACCAGCTACCTGCTGCTCGCCAACGTCCATATTGAGTCGGATAACGCGGGCGAAGCGGTCGCCGTTCTCACCCAAGCGACCGAGGCGCGGCCGCAGTTCGTCAATGCTCATATCGAGCTTGGCATTCTGGAGGAGCGGCGGGGCAACCGCGCCCGAGCCGCCGAGCACTTCCAGGCGGCACTCAACATCCCGACCTCCCGCGCGGCCTTTATTGCCCGACCGGGCCAGGACGGCCGCCAGACCCTCGCCCAACTGTATCTTCTGGCGACGAACCGTCTCGCCGAAATCCACCTCGCGGGCGGGCACGAGGACGAGGCCGTCAGGGTGTACAGAAACCTCGCCGACCTCCTCCCCGGGTCCCCGGTCCCCAGCTTCCAGATCGGCCAGATTCATCGCCGATTCGGCCGGATGGAGCAGGCACGCGAGCAATTTGAAAACGCTCTCCAACTCGACTCCAACTACGTCCCCGCCCGGGCAGCCCTCGCCGACCTCGAGGCACTTACGCTGCAGGAGGCAACCACCCCCGAGGAGAGGGCAGAGGTGTTACGCCGTGTCATCGACCAATACGAACTGGCCCTGGAGACGCAGTCTGCCAATCCCGAAATCCTCGACCGGCTGGCTGTGCTGCACGCCCGGCTGGCCTATAACACCGACCCGATGGACCGCGAGGAGATGGGGCGGGCGCTCGAATACTCCAGGCAGGCGGCCGAGGCGTCCATCGAGCCGCGATACCGCCGCCGTCTGGCCTCCATCCACCACGAACTGGGCCAGACCGACGAGGCCGTCGCCCAGATCAACAGAATCATCGAGCAGATCGAGGAGCTGAAGAAGGAGCATCCGGACAGCCCCCGGCTGGTTTTCGATCTGGGCGACCTGCAGGCCCTGCTCCACCGGTGGGGGCCGGACGAGGACCTGCTCCAGAGCGCCCTGGCCAGCTATGGCGAGGCGGTCGAGATGGCCCCCTCGTTCATCGAGCCGTACGTGCGAGCCGGCCGGCTGCTGGAGGGAGAACAGCGCCACGAGGAATCGGTCGTCTGGTACAAGAGGATGCTCGAGGCCGCCCGGGGCGAGACCCCGCTCGAACAGCTGCCGGACGATCGGGCGCGGGCGGTCCTCCACGCATCCGCACAGCTCGCCTGGGTCTACGTCGAGTATCTCGACGACACCGAGACCGCAATGCGATACGCCCGGATAGGCACTCAGATCGATCCCAACCTGGCAAGCTTGGTCGATACCATCGGGTGGATCCACTACAAGGATGGCGACTATGAGGAGGCGCTCACCTACCTCCGGCGGGCAGCCCGCGACGCCCCCACCAACCCGACCGTCCGGTATCACCTCGGGGCGACACTCGCCCGAACCGGCGACAACGACCGAGCGAGAGAGGAACTCCGAGAGGCGCTGAACCACGTCGATGACGACGAAACGCTGACCGGACGGATCAACGCTCTGCTCGAGGAACTGGGCAACTGACGCGGAAGGTGTCCGGCCGGACCGGGCATTGACTTCGCCTATCACCCCTCCTATACTGGCGGCATCCTGAAGCCGTTTTTGCGCCCCCTTTATGATGAGTGAATTATGAGAGAACACAACGCTTGTGTCGTGGGAATGCAGTGGGGAGACGAGGGCAAGGGCAAGATCATCGACCTGCTGTCCGAAGAGTTTGACTTGGTCGTCCGCGCCCAGGGCGGCAGCAATGCCGGGCACACCGTGGTCATCGGCGACCGCCAGTTCATCCTCCACCTGGTCCCGTCAGGGATCATCCGGGGCGCCGATTGCGTCATCGGCAACGGGGTGGTCATCGACCCCGACCAACTGCTCGCCGAGATCGAAGAGCTGCGGGAACAGGGGGTCGAAGTCGCCGGAAAACTGCTGGTCAGCGACCGGGCACAAGTGGTCTGTCCATATCACAAGGCACTGGACGGGGCCCGGGAGCAGGCAATGGGCGACGGGAAACTCGGCACGACGCTCAGGGGCATCGGCCCGGCGTACGCCGACAAGGCCTATCGCACAGGCCTGCGCATCGGGCAGCTCATCGATCCCGGCTTCGTGCGGGACTTCTTCGAGACCCAGGTCCCGCTGGTCAACAAGGTCCTCCAGCACGTGTATGAAGCGGAGCCGGTTGACCTCGACGAGCTCGTGGAATGGGGCCTGCGGAGCGGCTCGGCCCTGAAGACGATGGTCGGCGATACCGTCGAGTTCCTCGACCAGGCGGCCCGCGACGGTCAGGCCATCCTCTTTGAAGGCGCCCAGGGCGCCCTGCTCGATATCGACTTCGGCACCTACCCGTATTGCACGTCGTCCAACTCCACAGCGGGCGGATTCATCACCGGAACGGGCCTGCCGGCGGCGGAACTGGGCCGGACGCTGGGCGTACTGAAGACCTACACCACCCGGGTGGGGGCCGGGCCGTTCCCCACCGAGCTCGATGACGAGCTCGGCGAGCACATACGCCAGCAGGGCGGAGAGTTCGGGGCGACCACCGGCAGACCCCGCCGATGCGGATGGTTCGACGCGGTCGCCGCCCGTTACAGCGCCCGGCTGAACGGGGTGACCGAACTGGCCCTGACCAAGCTGGACGTGCTGGAGGGCATCGACCCCCTCAAAATCTGTGTGGCATATGAGATCGACGGCCGGGAGACCGAGGTGTTCCCGGCACAGGCCGACCGGCTGGCCGCAGCAGTACCGGTTTACGAGGAGATGCCCGGCTGGAAGGAGGCGACCGCCACCGGCGACACGTTCGACACCCTCTGCCCGCAGGCGGCCGCCTACGTGAACAAGCTGACCGAACTGGTCAACGCCCCCGCGAAAATTGTCTCCGTCGGCTCGGACCGGGCACAAACCATTATCGGCTGACAACATCATCATCTACCGGGGTAACCGTCACCGTGACTGAACGAACCGGCCGGCAACCGCGACACATCGCGATCATCATGGACGGCAACGGAAGATGGGCCAGCCAACGGGGTGAGCCGCGTGTGGTCGGACACCGAACAGGAGCCGGGCGAGTCCGGGAAATCACCACCGCCTGCACCCGCAAAGGGATCGAGCACCTCACGCTGTACGCCCTGTCGGCCGAAAATTACGTCCGCCGGCCGGCCTCGGAAATCGACGCCCTGATGGAGCTGCTCCGGCAATACACCATCGACGAACGCCCCACTCTGATGGAGAACGACATCCGGTTCAGGATGATCGGCCGCCTGGAAGAGTTGCCCGCCGGGGTACTCGAAGAATGTCGGAACACGGAACGACTGACCGCGGGCAACAGCGGGAGGGCCCTCACCATCGCCGTGAACTACGGCGGACGTGCGGAGATCACCGACGCCGCCCGGGCTCTCGCCGACGAAACGCGCGCCGGCACGCTGAATCCCGACGAGATCGACGAGGAGACGGTAGGCCGGCACATGTATACGGCAGGGATGCCCGACGTGGACCTGCTCATCCGGACGGCCGGAGAGCACCGGATCAGCAACTTCCTCCTGTGGCAGGCGTGGTATGCCGAGCTTTACATCACCGATGTCCTATGGCCCGACTTCGACGAGGGGGAGTTGGACAAGGCGATCCAAGATTACACCCGTCGCACACGCAAGTTCGGAGCCGTGGTAACCGACTCGGAAGGGCACAAGGGCTGATGGGAAAACGGGTCATCTGTGGCGCAATCGCCCTGTTCGTCGCGCTCGCACTGTTCTGGGTGGACCGGTTTGTCGGGGGCGTCATACTCGGGGTCCTGGGCGTCTTGCTGGCGGCAGGGGGCCTGGCCGAGTTGTACTCCCTCGGACGGCGGGCCGGGCTGCAGCCGTTCACCGGCATCGGCGTGCTGGTCGGGGGGCTCCTCCTGCCCTACGCCATGATCATGCCGAGCAGCGCCCGAGGCGAACCCAGTCCCGAGACTCTTTTCGGACTGCATCTTATCCCCTTCGTCCTGCTCCTTCTTATGTTGCTGTTCGCGGCCTCGCGTCGAGCCGGCCCACTTCGGTCGCAGCTCAGCAACGTAAGTTACACCGCCTTCGGAGTGCTTTACGTGGCGGTCCCGCTGATGTTTCTGGCCCGGACTCGGCTGTTGGCGCCCGATGGCTGGGGGTATGTGCTGCTGATCGTCGCGGTGGCGGAGTTGGGCGACATCGGGGCGTATTTCACCGGGAAGGGCCTCGGTCGGCATCAGCTCGCCCCCCGGGTCAGCCCGAACAAGACCATCGAGGGTGCCATTGGCGGGCTCGTGGCCAGCATGCTGGCGGCGGCCCTGGTTGCCTGGATATTTCGGCTGGAGGGCTTGACCCAGGGCGGAATCTTTCCCATCATGGCGTTTGGCGCCTTGGTCGGGATCGCCGGACAGGCGGGCGATCTGACAGCTTCGTTCATCAAACGGTGCGCCGAGGCAAAGGATTCCGGCGGAGTGCTGCCGGCGATGGGTGGCGTGCTCGACCTGATCGACTGCCTCCTGGTCGCCGGTCCGATCGGTTATTGCATCCTGGTCGCCTGGCTGAGGATTTAGGTGGCAATGATGACCGAAACGGTGTTGTTGCGCGACCAGCGTGAGACCCAACAGGTCCACGGGGTCAACAGCACGAACCTCAAGCTGACCAAGCAGGCGTTCGGCGTGCAGGTCACCTCCCGTCACGGCGCCATCCGCATCACCGGGGATGACGATCGGGTGACCCGAGCAGTGCGGGTGCTGGAGGAAATAAAGAGCCGGGCCGAGTTGGGCAACCACGTGAAACCGACCGAGGTCGAAGACATCATCCGGGCCGTTCAGAAGGACGTGGACCTCGACGAGGTGGACCGGATCGAGGTGTTCCGCAAGGGAGAGCCGGTCGTCCCCTGGACCAAGGGCCAGGAGCGGTACGTGGCGGCGATGCGCCATGCCGACATTGTATTCAGCATCGGGCCGGCGGGCAGCGGCAAGACCTACCTGGCGACCGCGATGGCCGTCTCCGAACTGCGCGAAGGCAGCGTCCGACGGATCGTGCTCGTCCGGCCGGCGGTCGAGGCGGGCGAAAAGCTCGGCTTCCTGCCGGGCGACATGCAGGCGAAGGTCAACCCGTACCTCCGCCCGCTGTACGACGCCCTCAACGATATGATGGACTTCGACCGGGTCCAACAGTTCACCGACCGGGGGATCATTGAGGTGGCGCCGCTCGCCTTTATGCGGGGACGCACACTGAACCACTCGTTCGTCATCCTCGACGAGGCGCAGAACTGCACCATGGCCCAGATGAAGATGTTCCTCACCCGGCTCGGGGCCAACTCGCAGGCCGTGGTGACCGGCGACGTGACTCAGACAGACCTCGCCCCGTCACAGGTCTCGGGCCTGAGCCACGCCTTCAAACTCCTCCGGCAGATAGACGGCATCAAGTTCGTCGAACTGACCGGCGGAGATATCGTCCGCCATCGACTCGTTCAGGAGATCGTCGACGCGTACGAAAAAGAGAGCTCGGACCGGGAGGCGGGGGATGGCTAAACGGACGCGGGAGACCAGCAGGCGACTGCAGGCGGCGACCAGCCGTAAGAAGGCTGTTGCCACCACGCAGGCGCCGCGGCGGATCGACATCGACCGCGGGCTGGCACGGGCCCTGGTCGGGCTGGCCATTATCACCGCCCATTTCCTGGTCATACACATGGACGATCTCCAGCTTGGCCCGGCCCGACTGCTCACCGAAGGCCGCCCGCTCGGGACCCTCGTCCTGCTCCTGGCGATTGCTGTGTTTCTGGGCGTCTATTTGCGGGTGCAGCGGCCCAAGCTCATCGGGTCCCGGTCCCGGCTCGCGGTGTTCGGGACACTGTGCATCATCCCGGTCCTCGTCGCCCGTATCTGCGCCCTCAGCGGAGCGAGCCCCTACCTGGTGCCCCTCGGGGCGATCGTGTTCATCATCGCCCTGTGCTACGGGACCTCGGTGGCCGCGACCACGGGCTTCGTGGTGGCCCTGCTGACGGGGCTGGCTCTGCGTCAGCCGGGCGAGACAGCCACCGCTGCAACAGCCGCCCTCCCCCTGTTCGGGGGGGCGATGGCCTGGATGTTCGGCGCCCGACGCATTCGCAAGCGCCTCTGGCTGTTCAAGATCGGCTTCATCGCCGCCGCCATACAGTTGTGGCTGGCGATCGGCGGCGAGTTGGCACTCGGCCAGGAACTCACCCGGCAGGGGGTATGGGCGGTCGTCAACGGGATCATTACCGGCGCACTCCTCACCGCCGTGCTCCCCATCATCGAATACATGTTCAACGTCAATACCGAGATCAGCTTGCTCGAACTGTCGGACCTGAACCAACCGCTGATGCGACAGCTCGGCCTCCATGCGCCCGGAACATACCACCATAGTCTCGTCGTGGGCAGTCTGGCCGAGACGGCCGCCGAAGCAGTGGGGGCCGATCCGCTCATCGCCCGTGTCGGCTCTTACTTCCACGATATCGGCAAGCTCCAGAAGCCGGATTACTTCTCGGAGAACGAAGGCACCCAGGGCAGTCGGCACGACGCCCTGTCGCCGAGCATGAGCGCCCTCATCATCGGGGCCCACGTCAAGGACGGGGCAGAGATGGCCGAGGAGCAAAACCTGCCGCCCGCCATCGTCGATATCATCGAGCAACATCACGGCACCTCGCTGATGGAATTCTTCTATCACCGTAGCAAGAGCGAGAACGGCGACGCCGTCCACGAGGAATCATTCCGATATCCAGGCCCGAAACCGCGCACGCAGGAGGCCGCCATCATCATGCTGGCCGACACCGTCGAGGCCGCCTCACGCACCCTGCCCGACCCCTCGCCCGCCCGGCTCGAGGCCTTCGTCCACAAGCTCAGCATGGGGCGATTGCTCGACGGGCAGTTGGACGACTGCCCGCTCACCTTCGCCGACCTGACCCGCATCCAACAGTCCTTCGTCCGGGTGCTCACCGCGATCTTTCACAGCCGGGTGGCATATCCGGGGACACCGGGCCCAGCCGAAAGAAGCCCGAAACAGCCCGCCGAGGAGAGGACCGCACCGGTGTGAATATCGACATCACCGACCTCCAGACCGAGCTTACCGTCCCACACGAGGCGATGCGACGTATCGTCCGGACGGCTTTGAAGAGCCGCCCCGGCGCATACAGTCTGGTGTTCGTCGATGACGATCGGATGACAGAGATGAACCGGACGCATCTGGGTCGCGAGGGAACGACCGACGTGCTCGCCTTCGCCTTCGAGGAGCCGGCATCAACCGCCGACGAGTGCGCCGGCGAGATCGTCGTCTCGGCCGAGCGTGCACGCGACGAGGCCCGCCGGCGCGAGATTGATGCACAGGTCGAGCTGGCACTTTACGTCGCCCACGGGGCGCTCCACATCGCCGGGCTGGACGACCAGACGCCCGAGCAGGCGGCCGAGATGCGCGACCGGGAACAGCAGGTCCTGGCCGAGCTCGGCTACGACATTCGCGGGCTGTGGGAGCCCGCCGAGCGCGAACAGAACTGACCCGGAGCCAGCGGATGACCGCATCCATCGCTCTTCTGCTCGCTCTCGCGGCCTTGTGCGCGGCCGCAGATCACGCCATCGCCGAGGCATCGTGGGCACAAATCGACAGTATGCTCGAGGGGGACCGGCGGCGGCGGCGGTTCGACCGGCTGCTCGCCAGGCACGAGCACCTCGCACTCGCGGCGATCATCGCCCGGGCGACATTCGAGACCGGCGCGATGGTGGCCCTTGCCTGGCACCTCCGGGAGTCGGGCCACTCAATATGGATCGGCCTGCTGTGGGGGCTCGTCCTGGTGGTGGGCCTGGCCGAAATCCTGCCCCGGCTTATCGTCGCCCGGTCGCCCGAACGCGCCCTGCTCGCCATGCTGCCCATCGTCTTCGCCCTCACCCTCCCCCTCCAGCCGGTGGCCGCCGGCCTGATGCATCTCGGCGCCCTCCTCCGACGCAGCACCGGCGAGCCAGCCCTGGAGGAAGAGCAGGAGGCGGCGGAAGATATCCTGTCCGCCGTTACGGAAGGCGAGAGAGAGGGCTATATCCCCGGTGATCAGGCCGATATGATCGAGAATATCATCGAACTGCGCGATTGCGACGTGGCGGAGATAATGACCCCGCGGCCCGATATCACCTTCGCCGCACTGGACAGTCCGCTTGACGACACCATCCACGCCGCCATCGAGTCCGGCCACTCCCGCCTTCCGGTCTATCGCGGGACTCGCGACGAGATTGTCGGCGTCCTCTATGTGCGCGATCTGGTCGCCGCCCTGGCTGCCGATGCCGATGCGCCCACGACCATCGAAAAGCTGATCCGACCGGCATCATTCGTGCCCGAGACCATGCCGATCAGCGACCTGCTCCGCCATTTCCAGAAGCGCGAGACGACCCTGTGTATCGTGGTCGATGAGTACGGTGGGACCGCAGGGCTGGTCACCATCGCAGATATCACCGACCTGATCGTCGGCGAGATCAGGGACCAGGACGAACCGCCCCGTGAACCGACCGTCAAGGTCCTCACCAAGCACACCCTGCAGGCCGACGGACGAACCCCGGTCCGCCTGCTGAACGACGATTTCGGGGCCGATATCCCGGAACGAGACGACTACGACACCGTCGGCGGGTACCTGCTGTATGCAACCGGGCGCGTACCTCGACCGGGCGACCGGCATAAGGTTGACGGGACCATCATACAAGTGCTTGGTTCGGACCCGAGACGGGTCCGGAGCGTGAGGATCACCGTCCGACGCGGGCTTCAAACCGACGAGTAGCCCCGATGCGCCAATCCCATCCGCGGCTGCTCACAGACGCCACTCGTTCAACACACGGCAAGTGTGGAACAGGAGGTGCAGCCCGGCGGCCCGCAGCGGGCGAAGCACCTGGGCCAGCGGGCCGTCTGCCCGCACGTCGTTCGCCGGTCGGACAACCAGTTCCTCGATGGCTCGGTTGACGTGCTCGATGCTGTCACCGGCCGTGGCAGCGATGAGGGCGCTGCGGCTGGCCGCACAATATATCGGGGCCGGCACTCCGGCCAGTCGGCCGATCCGGCTTTGCACTCGTCGCGCCGGGCCCAGCTCGATCTGCGGGATCGCCCCGTCCGGAAGGGACCGACCGAACTCGTCGTGCAGCCGGAGCAGGACGGCGTAGAAGACACGGGATACTCCGTGCATCAGGCCAATGCTGCGAATCACCTGCCAGTTCACGGCGTTCCCCCGCTCGGCCAGGATGCAGGCCAGCTCGTGCATCTGGACCAGCGAAAAATCGACGAATTCATGTTGCCGGATCACATTCTGGGCGAGACGTAGCTGGAGATAGTGTTCCGGTCGGAGCACGAAGACATCCCGCCCGCCCACCGTTCCCTCCGCCGCTCGATCGAAAAAAACTTGGAGCGGCAGGAACCCGAGTGCGGCGCTGTCCGGCGACCAGGCGTGGATGTCGATTAGTGCGGGCGCATCCAGCCGGAAGTCGATTGGCTGGCTGCCCGATTCGCAGAGCCGGTCGAGCTCGCCGACCACCTCGCGGGCCTGCTCACCGTGTTCCGGCCTGACGACGAGGTCCAGGTCTTCCATCGGCCGATGCTCAGCCGGAAGGTATCCGGGCTGTCTCGGCTGGGTAAACGAGGCGGCCCCCTTGATCAGACAGGGCCGGATGCCGTGGGAATCGAGCCGAGCCAGGACATCGGATAGCTCGCGGCTCAGCAGTTCGTTGCGCAGACGGCAGACAGAGGCCCGCGATTCGAGCGAGCGGGGGATCGGGAGTCCCAGTTCCTTGGCTCGGGCGGCCAGGACTGGGCCGATCCGATGCCAGGGGTGAACGCGAAGGAACCGACAAAGCCGACCGCCACAGATGATGCGGTCCCATAAACGGTGAAGGTCATCATCAGGCCGGAGGGGATGCAGGAAGCGGGCGATCAGCCCTCGCGTGTCGAGATGATGTGCGTGGTTTTGCACGTGGTCGAGGAGCCGGCCCCGTCCATATTGACCGGGGGAGCGTCGAACTAGAGCGTCCCCTGGGTCGGTTGTTCTTTCTTTTTCGCCGGGCCCGTCGGTTTGGAGGAGATCTGGGCCATCTCGAAACTGCGGATGGCAGGTCCGAAATATACGCCGAACAGTGCCATTTTCTTGAGGAACTCGCGCTTCGATGCGCTGAAGGGAGGCGATTTGCGGCCTGGTTTCTCAGTGGTCATCATCGCACTCCGGGCGATGTCCGTAACGCCGGGCCACGGCACCCACACGGCCCAGAGCGTCGCGGACGGTTGTGAACTCGCCGGGAAATTCCCGACACAAACCGTTTGCTACCTCTTCAATTATCCCCCCCTGTGCCAGGGTTTGCAAGATATAAAGAGTAATTTGTCCATCCGACGAGAGGCCGGGCCGGGCATCAACCGAACCGGCTGCCAGGTCGGCCAGCGAGGTGGGAAACGCCCGGAATGTCGTTCCGTCCGTGCTTTCCCGGCCGGACGACACCTCCCACTGCCACCAGGTTCGGTCTGCGGCGGGGCCGATCCGTGCCGCAATGCGCGTCTCGATGTGGCTGTTCTCCCTCGCCTTGATCGGCCGGGCGAGCGGCAGGAAGCCCTGGCCCCACAGAGTGGGCGGGGCGCCGGGCGCGTTGGACAGGCGAACGCCGGGGGCAAGCTGTGCCTCGAACCAGACGGCCACGCCGTGCACGTCGGCCGTTGCCCGGGCACGGCAGCGGACGGCGATGTCGAACGCGGGTTCCGTGCCCCGCTGCAGGTCGATCCGGTGCAGTTCCTTCGGTTTACCCAACAGATGCTCGGCCCGCAGGCCCGCCTTGTGAACGGTGTTCATCGTCGGCTCCCGTGCGGCCGAAAAATCGATCCCATACGCCTGCTGGTCGTCCGACCACTGATCGATCCGCCTGTACAAATCGGGGTACGACACGGGAGCGGCCCACAGGGATACCGTTTGCGGGACCAACCGCCCGGATGTCTTCAGCAGGCGTGTTCTGGCGTGTCGGAGCAGGCGCTCGGTGGATGGGTCGACGAACGTGACGGCGAAGTCTTCGGTGATGAGCACGTCGACCGGCTCGTCGAAGGTCAGGGAGCCTGCGTCCGCCCGGATGAACTCGATTCGGTCCGCGCATCCGTTCTCCTCGGCGATCCGCCGAGCCGTAAGGATGATGTCCTCGCGCTCGACCGCGTACACCTTCGCCGCCCCCGCTCGGCAGGCGAAGATGGCGTAGGTGCCCAGACCGCAGCCGATATCGGCGACCAGGTCGCCGGGGCGAACGACCGCCTCTATCGCCTTGCGGAACGCATTGATCCGCACCTCATCGCCGGCCATATCCCGGTAGCGAGTAATCACGGGGCCTCCTCAATCCGGTCCAAGATAGTCTCGACGGCTCTGTCGAGCGGTCCGATCGTCATCCGCCAGGCCGGAGCGGACCGGACCACGCTGACGCACGCATCGAGATTGAGCCGGGGCCGCTCGGCGGAGTTGAACGAGTGCACCAGCAGCCGTTCCAGCGCCTCCCGCTCGGACAGGCGGGCGCCCTGCTCCGAAGCCCCCCGATGGATGAGAACGAGGGAGCGGATCGAAGCTCGGTCCCGCCGGTTCGTCCCGAACGTCCCGGGCCGGACGGCGCGGACCATTTTGGTGCCGCCCTCGACGGGGATCAATCGGCGCGGGAGCCCGGCTAATTCGGGCAGCAGTCGGGCGGTCCCGTCTTCTACGAACATCATCCGGGGGAACGCGAGCACCTCTTGCCCCTCCGTATCGATCAGTGCGACCTCGTCACTCATCACAGCCCAGCCCGCCCGGCCGAACGCGCAGGCGAGCGAGGTCTTACCGGAATCCGGGCCGCCCGCCAGTACTATCGCACGGCCGGCCCGCTCGACGACGGCGGCGTGCACCTGGGCATACGCCACAAGACGATCCAGGAGCCATCGGACGATTTCGCCTTCCAGCCAGGGGACCAGTTCTTCGGTATCACGGGCGTACCACCGGGTGCGGTCGTCCCGGCACAGGGCCAGGCCACGATCATCCCGCCGCACCACGAAGATGCCGTGCGGATGTCCGGACGGGCGGCTGGCGATGCAGTCCGGCATCACGAAGTCGGCGATCGCGCGACCGGTCGAGCAGGGTGCTTCGATGGCGAACCGGACTCCGTGGAGCCGGTAGTGGAGTTTCATTCCAGCAGGCCCTGGCGGGCGAGTTGGTCCGCCGCCTGCACCACGTCAACCAGCACGGTCTCGGCGTCCGCCTCGCCCTCGGCGGCCTCGGCGATCTCGCCGGCGATCTGTTCGAGCGACCGCGAGCCGTCCATCAGGCACCAGATAAATCCGGCGGTCAGGTTGAGCGAGTGGACCTTCTCTTTTTCGGGATCGTACAGGGCGCAACCATCGTCCAACTCGCGGAAAAGCACGTCTTCCCGGGCCTTCGGCTTGTCTTCCGGTCTCACATCAACCCCCTCAATTCGTTTCGGGCGATTCGAGAATGAACGTCACCGGCCCGTTGTTCACCAGTTCGACGTCCATCATCGCGGCGAACGTCCCCGTCGCGACGGTGAGACCGCGCCGGCGCAGACGGTCCACGAAATCCTCGTACATTTTCTCGGCCCTGTCCGGCTCGCAGGCGTTTCCGAAGCCCGGCCGGCGGCCCTTGCGGCAATCGGCGCAGAGGGTGAACTGTGAGACGACCAGGACCTCGCCTTTGATGTCCTCGACCGACAGGTTCATCTTGCCCTCGTCGTCGGTGAACATCCGCAGCTCGGCGACCTTGCGGGCCATCCAGTCGAGGTCGCCCGGGCCATCGCCGCGTTCGACGCCCAGCAGCACGACGAGGCCCGCCCCGATGCGACCGACGGTCTCGCCCTCGACGGTCACCGACGCCGAGCTTGCCCGCTGAAGTACTGCCTTCACCCTTCGACCTTCTCCTTGAGCCGCCTGGACTTTTCCGCGACCTCGTCGGCCTGCTTCTCCTTGAACGCCTTCAGCCGCGCCCGCAGGTCCGGATCGCCGACAGCGATGATCTGGGCGGCGAGTACCGCCGCGTTCTTCGCACCGCCCGAGCCGACGCCGACGGTGGCCACCGGCACGCCGCCCGGCATCTGGACGGTCGAGAGCAGCGAGTCGAGCCCGCCCAGGTTCGAGGTGGGGATCGGTACGCCGATGATGGGAAGCGCCGTCTGCGAGGCGAGCACACCGGCAAGATGAGCCGCTCCGCCGGCTGCGGCGATGATGACCTCGTAGCCCTTCTCCTCCGCACTGGCGGCGAATCGATGGGCGGCGGCCGGCGTACGATGGGCCGATATCACGTCCGCCGTGAACTCCAGCCCCAGCTCACGTAGCGTATCGAAGGTGCCCTCCAGCTTCGGCAGGTCAGAGTCGCTTCCCATCAGAACTGCAACACGAGGGTTTGCCATACGCATTCTCCTTAAGCTCCTTGTTGTGAGTGAACGGGATATTATAATTCAGCGGTCTGGACTGTCAACAAATGGAGGCCGGGATGACGACGAGCAACGAACGGTTTATGCGGCGGGCTCTGCGGCTGGCCGGACGGGGCCGGGGGAAGGTCGAGCCGAATCCGATGGTCGGCTGTGTGGTGGTGCGCGACGGCGAGATCGTCGGCAAGGGGTATCACCGACGGTTCGGAGGCCCGCACGCGGAGGTGAATGCGGTGCGGGACGCCGGGGAAGAGGCCGCCGGTGCCATCGTTTACGTTACCCTCGAGCCGTGCTCGCACACGGGGAAGACGCCGCCCTGCGCCGACCTGCTCATCAAGATGCAGCCGGAGCGTGTGTTGGTTGCCATGAAGGACCCGTTCCCGGATGTCGCCGGTCGGGGCATCCGCAAGCTGCGACAGGCCGGAATCCCTGTGGAGGTGGGCCTTCTCGCCGATGATGCGACGGAGCTCAACGCGCCCTATCTGAAACGTGTTCAGACCGGGATGCCCTACGTGATCGCGAAGTGGGCGATGACGCTGGACGGGAAGATCGCCACGGCCACCGGCGAGTCGAAATGGATAACGGGCGAGGATGCTCGCCGCTACGCCCACCGCGTCCGAGGCCGGATGGACGCGGTGATCGTCGGGATCGGGACCGTGCTGGCCGACGACCCCGACCTCACCTGCCGGCTGGCCCGGCCCCGTCGACGGGCGACGCGGGTCGTGATCGACAGCTCGGCTCGGCTGCCCGCCGACAGCCAACTGGCCCGGTCGGCGGGCGACTCGCCGGTGGTCGTGGCGGTGTGTGAGGACGCGCCCGCAAAACGCCGGGCTCGGCTGGTCGAGCTCGGCTGCCGGGTGCTCGAGCTGCCGCGGTATGAGGGCCGCGTGGCCGTGGCCGACTTGCTCGTGTCGCTGGGCGGGATGGGGATGACGAACGTGCTGGTCGAGGGCGGCAGCGAGGTGCTGGGGTCGTTCTTCGACGGAGAGCTGGTCGATGAGGTGATGGCGTTCGTAGGGCCGAAGGTACTCGGCGGGGGCGCTCTCTCGGCGGTCGCCGGGCGAGGGATCGAGCGGATCAGCTCGACGCAGACGATCGCCGGGCTGACGACGCGGCGACTGGGCGACTCGGTATTGATCCGGGGGCGGCTCCGTCAGCCCTCGGCCCCGTCCTGATCCTTCGCAGCCGGACCGCCCATATTCGCCCGTATCTTTCGGCCGACCTCCTCGATGAGCAGCGATTCGTCCTTCTCGGCGAGCCGGCGGAAGTTGGGCAGCCCGGCCTTATGTTCCTCGATCCACTCCTTCGCGAACTGGCCGCTCTTGATCTCTTCGAGAATCTCCCGCATCGCGTCGCGGGTCCGATCGTCGATGATACGAGGCCCGCGGGTAAGGTCGCCATACTCGGCGGTGTTGCTGATGGCCCTTCTCATCCCGGTGATGCCGCCCTTCATCAGGAGGTCGACGATGAGCGAGATCTCGTGCATCACCTCGAAGTACGCGACCTCGGGGCGGCATCCGCCTTCCACGAGCGTATCGAACGAGGCCTTGATGAGGGCGGTCGTCCCCCCGCAGAGAGTGACCTGCTCGCCGAACA
>PUPC01000309.1 GCA_003553185.1 Planctomycetota bacterium
AATAAAACGCACCCTGGAAGAGGGCCTTTGGGGTGGTCGGCGCTACTTTACAGGAAAGCGGTTCCGGGGGGCTTGACACCACACGGATTTGTGGTATATTGTTCCGTGGGCGGCTCCGCCGGCGGATGAGCGGGGCGGGCCGCCGGTATCCTGATAATCACGATTGATTGTGTCGACCGCGCGGGTGCTGTGAGTATGGCCCGGGCGGTCGCTGTTTGTGTCCTGTCGGACGGTCCCCGAAGAACGAGGAGGCGTGGTATGAACAAGAGCGAGAGGCGTGCGCTGCAGAACCGGCTGAACGGGCGGAAGGCGAAGGGCGCGAAGACGCCCGAGGGCGTCGAGCGGTCGAAGAAGAACGCGGTGAAGCACGGGCTGCTGGCGGCGGACTGTGTGATGGCGGACGAGGACGGGGAGGCGTTCGAGCGGCTGCGGGCGGGGCTGTACGACGAGTTCGAGCCGGTCGGCGGGGTCGAGTCGTTCCTGGTCGATCAGATCGCGTCGACGATCTGGCGGCTGCGGCGGGTGCCGAGGATCGAGCGGGACATCATGGACTGCGAGCTGGGGCGGCTGCGCCGGTCCGCCCGGGGCCGGTCCGAATCTTTCGACCCGCCGCCCACGCTGGGGCGAGTGTTCAACCTGGAGGCGGGTCGGAGCGACGCGTTCTCGAAGCTGCGGCGGTACGAGGCCCAGTTCGACCGGTCGGTCCGGCGGAACCTGCACGAGCTCGAGCGGCTCCAGCTCCGCCGGTCGGGCGGCGAGGTCGAGGCGCCGAGGGCGGTGGACGTGACGGTGAGCGTCGATTCCGACGCGGCCGATGACGCGGCCTGACGGCGGCGGGTGAGGGCGTCGGGGTTGCTCGCGGAGGCCGCGCGGTGATAGTGCGAGAAAGTGTTTTTACGAAACGACCCGAAATCGACGCTACGTACTGGGCGACAGAGGGATGTGGCATGCGATCGGGAAATATTCCACGCATTTCGGTGTGTGATCTGCTCGAGGACGGAATGTCGGGCCAAAGAAAGCCCAACGGCTTGGGAAGGGAGGGCTTGCGGCGGTGGAGCGTCACCCGCGCGGCTGTTTTACGTGCGGTGCGGCGTTTACCTGACGAGTCGGGCGTCGGCCCAACTGGTCAGGTCGCCGAAGTGCATGTTCTCGCCGAACTCGACCACGAGGGTGAGCCGTTCGACCCCCTCGGCGGGGATGTCGACCCGGACGGGGCCGGTCTTGCGGGTGAGCCCGGTCTTTTTGAACCGCTCCTCGCCGTCGGCGAGCACGCGGACATCCACGTTCCCCAGGTGGTTGACGTCGGCGTCGTCGATTCCGACCAGCGATGCGAACCGGCTGAACTCGCCGTCCAGCCGATAGGTGAGGGTCATCCCGGAGAACATCCCCAGGCCCTTGCGGTAGGTCTCGCCGTCGAGCCGGATGGGCGTGCGGTCGTAGCTCAGGTCGCTCTGGTAGGGCCAGGTGTGGTCGCCGCTGAAGTAGGGGCGGGTCTCCTGTTCGACCGGTTCGAGGTCGGACAGATAGACCAGCTTGCCCTGCTTGAACAGCATCTCGACCATCCGGCGGGTGGGTACGGTGACCTCCGGGCCGGCGACGAGTGCGAGGCGGACCCCGGCGTCCGATTCGAGCAGTTGGCCGGTGACCACCGAACCGTCGGTGCAATGGGCGACGGCGAGCAGCGAGTCGGGCCGCTCCGCCGCCTCCCGGGCCCCGAGCGCGACCCCGAACAGGCGCGCCATCCCCAGTTTCGTCTCGCCGACGTCGGTCTGGAGCACGACCTGGTCGTCCTCGAACCCGGCCAGGATGCCGGACAACCGGTCGCCGCTCGTCGCGATAAAGATGTCGTTCTCGCCCTCGTGGTCGAGCATCTCCTCGCGCATCTCTGCGGCGTTCCGCACCCGTTCGCCGGCGCGGCGGAACTCGACGGCGAGCACGTTTCCGAGCGGGATGCTGATCTCGCCGAGCGCTCGGCTCTCGATGGTGATCTGGCTTTTCGACGCGCCGACCATCTCGCCCGTGATCCGGTCGCCCCCGGCCAGGTATGCGACCACGCCGGAATGCGGTTCCTCGGCCTCGCGGCCCCGGCCGAACCGGATCAGCTTCAGTTCGTCGGCGGGTACGGTGCTCGGCTCGCCGACGTCGGGCACGATGGTGACCTCGCCGTCCTGAGAGACCTCGCCGAGCTCGCCGGAGATCGTTTTGTCTGCGATGGTGACGAACTCTGTCGCCGCTGCCGTGCCGCAAAACATGACGACCAGGAGTACCGGAAATAGCTTTTTCATGGTCCCGACTCTCATCTGTTTGTCAGTCCTCTTGCTCGTTCGCTTCGGGCCGGATGGCCTCGGTAATCTCGACCTCTCCGCCCGGGGTGACCTCGGCCATGAACGATTCTTCTTCGCCGTGCCAGACGATCTTTCCCCCGCGGGCCAGGGCCTGGAGCATCAGGAACACCTCGGCCCTCGGGATGCCGCGTTCCCGCAGCCGATCCATCACACCGGGTACATTGTACTGGAAGTTCCGGCCGGAAGGAAACGTTTCGACGACCTCGTCCAGCGGTTGGTCCTTGAGCTGGAACAGCGCGTTGACCGCCGCCGCCCGGCCTTCGCGCTTGGTTACGTTGAATGTCACCGAGGCGACGATGTGTGCGTCCCGCCGGAAGCCGATCTCTTCCCAGCCGTCGTGCTCGAACGGATTGGCCCGCTCGTCCAACTGCGCGGCCGGCTCCAGCTCGTCGGCCAGCTCGGCGGGGACCATCACCCGGATCTGGTAGGTGCCGTTGGGGACGCGGGAAGTCAGCGGGGTCTCGCCCAGCCGGTGGAAGTCGCGCCATCGGCGGGCCGATGGCCCCCGCACCCCTCGGACCCAGACTTCGGCGCCCGGCGGGATAGATGAGACCCAGAGCACGTCCTCGTTCGGCTCGGGCATCGGCGGATGGAGATCGCCCGGCTCGGTCGGCAGGTTCGGGCCGGCGAATTCCGTGTGTACGACCAGCGACCGGGTCTCCACGAGGGGCACATGGGCCTGATCGGCATCATCGTCCGCATCCGGCAGCCGTCCCTCGAACGCATAGCGGGAAGCGTTCTTCAGCAGGCCGGTGACCTCCCGGTCCTCCTCCTGGAGGACCGCCCGGACGTTCACCGCGTCGTTTTCTGCCGGCTCGAATGTCGCCTCTTTGATGGTGACCAGCCACAGGATCGCCGAATGGTCTTCCTTGGCCAGTTGGAGGTGTTCGAGCGAGGCGGCGGGGAGTTCGGCCTCGGGGTCGTCCGACCGGCTGAGGACGAGTTCGGTCAGCCGCAGTTCGAACCCGAAGATGTCGGTGACAGTCGCCTCTACGACGGGCTCCGTGCGAGCAGCCGTCGCCGTGAGCATCACTGCGACGAGTGCCAGCGCCGTGGAGAACCGTTTCATCGTTCCGCCTCCCTGAAGTGGTCTGCGATCCCCTTGGTCGTGGGGTATGAGATGATGCCCTCTTGGGTGATGATTCCGCTGATGTGGTGTGCGGGGGTGACGTCGAAGGCGGGGCAATAGGTATGGACCCCGTCGGGCGCGGTCCGTCGGCCGAACCCGCAGGTAATTTCGTCGCCGCTGCGTTCCTCGATGGGGATGCCGTCGCCGGTCGGCGTCGCCAGGTCGAATGTCGAGAGCGGTGCGGCGACGTAGAACGGGACGTCGTGTTCGCCGGCCAGCAGCGACAGGCCGTATGTCCCGATCTTGTTGGCCGTGTCGCCGTTGGCCGCGATCCTGTCCGCCCCGACGATGACCACGTCGATTTTGCCCTGCGACATCACCAGGGCCGCTGCGCTGTCGCAGATGAGGGTGACGTCGATGCCCGCCTCCAGCAGCTCCCAGGCGGTGAGCCGTGCCCCCTGCAGAAGCGGGCGGGTCTCGTCGGCAAACACGCTCACGTTCTTGCCCTGCTCGTGTGCGGTGTAGATGCACGCCAGAGCGGTGCCATAGTCGGCGGTGGCCAGTCCGCCTGCGTTGCAGTGGGTGAGGACGGTGCATTCATCGCCGATGAGTTCCGCCCCGTGCCGCCCGATGCTGCGGCAAACGGCCCGGTCCTCATCTCGGATGGCGTTGGCCTCGTCCAGCAGTGTCTGCTTGAGGTCGTCGAGCGGCAGGTCCGCCGCCTCGTGTGCCACCCGTTTCATCCGGTCGAGTGCCCAGAACAGGTTGACCGCGGTGGGCCGGGCGGTAGCCAGGTAATCGGCGACCTGGTCCACCTCGGCCAGGAACGTATCGCTGTCCGGTGCGTTCTTGTCCTGCACACCGAGGACCAGGCCCATCGCCGCTGCGATACCGATCGCCGGTGCCCCGCGCACGCGGAGGGAGCGGATCGCCTCCCACATCGTCTCGGCGTCCTTGCAGTCGATAAAAAGCCGCTCGACGGGCAGCTTGGTC
>PUPC01000346.1 GCA_003553185.1 Planctomycetota bacterium
AACTGGCGGACAGCTACCGCCGACAGGCCTATCGAGAACGACTGGCGGCCCTGATCCGGTCTGTCGTAGACCAATACGAGCCGGCTCACAGCCCCCAGCTACAGTGAGGGGCCGGTGGCGCAAAAAGTCATCCATATCCGGGGCGCCCGCGAGCACAACCTCAAGGACCTCGAACTGTCCATCCCGCGCGATCAGTTTGTGGTCGTCACCGGGATCAGCGGCTCGGGCAAGTCGTCGCTCGCCTTCGACACCCTGTTCGCCGAGGGCCAGCGGCGATACGTCGAAAGCTTATCCGCCTACGCTCGCCAGTTCCTCGAACAGATGGAGAAGCCGGACGTAGAGCTGGTCGAGGGCCTGCCGCCGACCATCTCCATCGAGCAGCGCTCCGCCTCGGCCAACCCGCGGTCCACCGTCGCCACCACCACCGAAATCTACGACTACATGCGCCTGCTCTTCGCCCGAGTGGGCGAGCCGCACTGCCATCTGTGCGGGCGCCCGATCTCGCGCCAGACCCCGCAGCAGATCACCGACACGGTGCAGGGGCTCGAGACCGGCACCCGGATCATGATCCTGGCACCCATCATCCGCGGCCGAAAGGGCGAACATCGGGGCGTGTTCGAACAGGCCCGGCGCGACGGATATGTAAGGGCCCGAGTCGACGGCGAATTGTGCGACCTGGACCAGCCGCCGGAACTGGAGAAGAACGTCACGCACACCGTCGAGATCGTCGTCGACCGGCTGGTAATCCGCGAGGAACGGCGGCCCCGGCTGCAGGACTCGATCGAGACCGCCCTGCGGCTCGGCTCCGGCCTGGCCGTCATCTCCGTCGAGCAAGGCAAGGGCCGTTGGGAAGACACGGTCTACAGCGAGCTCTACTCGTGCCCGAACTGCAACGTGAGCTTGGAAGAGCTGACCCCCCGCATGTTCTCGTTCAACAGCCCCTACGGTGCGTGCCCGGAGTGCGGCGGACTCGGGACCCGGCTGAAGATCGATCCCGACCTCGTCGTCCCCGACCCCCGGCTGACCCTCGCCGACAACGCGATCGAGGCGTGGAAGGCGGGTCCGGGCATGCCGGTGTGGTACGGGCGGCGGCTGCGCCGGGCCGCCGTCGAGTTCGGCATCCCCAGAGATAAGCCGTTCGGCCAACTGCCCGCCTGGCAGCGCAAGCTGCTGCTCTATGGCCCCAGCGACCACGCCGAACGCAAGTACGATGCCCAGTTCGAGGGGGTCATCCCCTCGCTCCAGTACCGGTTCGAGAACACCGACAACGACACGGTGAAGCGGCGGATCATGCAGTATATGAGCGAGCTGCCCTGCAACGCGTGCGGGGGCGGCCGGCTCCGGCCCGAATCGCTCGCCGTGCTGGTCGGCGGCCGGTCGATCAGCGAGATCGCCGCCCTGTCGGTCAGCGAGGCACACGCCTTCTTCGAATCGCTTTCGCTGGGCAAGGAGCAGGCGCGGATTGCCCGTGACGTGCTGAAAGAGGTGCGCTCCCGCCTTCGGTTCCTGCTCGACGTCGGCCTCGAGTACCTGACCCTCGACCGTTCGAGCGGCACCCTCGCCGGCGGCGAGGCCCAGCGCATTCGGCTCGCCACCCAGGTCGGCTCGGGGCTGGTCGGCGTGTGCTATGTCCTCGATGAGCCGAGCATCGGGCTCCACCAGCGGGACATCGACCGGCTGCTCGGCACGCTGCGGCGGCTGCAGCAGATCGGCAACACGGTGGTGATCGTCGAGCACGACGAGCGGACTATCCGCGAGGCCGACCACGTCATCGACCTAGGCCCCGGAGCCGGCGAACAGGGCGGCCGAATCGTGGCCCAGGGCACGCCCGAAGAGATCGAACAGGACGACGCGTCGCTCACCGGCCAATACCTGTCCGGCGCCCGGAACATCCCGGTCCCGGCGAACAGACGGCCGGTGGACAGCGACCGGCGGATCGTGGTGCGCGGGGCCTCGCTCAACAACCTGCGGAACGTGGATGCCGAGTTCCCGCTGGGGGTGTTCATCTGCGTAACCGGGGTGTCCGGCTCGGGCAAGAGCTCGCTGGTCATCGAGACCCTGTATCGGGCGCTGGCCCACGAGTTACACCGAGCCCGCGAGCGGGGTGGCCCGCACAAGGCGCTCGACGGCATCGAGCACATCGACAAGATCATCGATATCGACCAGGCCCCCATCGGGCGCACCCCCCGGTCGAACCCGGCCACCTACACGGGCGCGTTCACCGAAATCCGCGCCCTGTTCGCCCGAACCAAAGAAGCGAAGATTCGCGGCTATAAGGCCGGTCGATTCAGCTTCAACGTCAAGGGCGGCCGGTGCGAAGCGTGCCAGGGGCAGGGTACCAAGCAGATCGAGATGCACTTCCTGCCCGACATTTACGTTCGGTGCGAAGAATGCAAGGGGAAACGATACAACCGCGAAACGCTGCAAGTTCGCTACCGCGGGAAGAACATCTCGGACGTGCTCGATATGACCGTCGCCGAGGCCCTCGATTTCTTCCAGAACATCCCGAAGCTCAAGCGAATTCTGCAAACTCTCGCCGATGTCGGGATGGACTACATCCGCCTGGGCCAGTCGAGCACCACGCTGAGCGGCGGCGAGGCACAACGCATCAAACTGTCGGCCGAGCTCGGCAAACGAGCCACCGGCCGGACCCTGTACATCCTTGACGAGCCGACCACCGGCCTGCACTTCGCCGATATCAGCAAGCTGCTGACCGTGCTCACCCGCCTGGTCGATAAAGGGAATACCGTCGCGATCATCGAGCATAACCTCGACGTCATCAAATGCGCCGACTGGATCATCGACATGGGCCCGGAAGGGGGCGATGATGGCGGAAGTATTATTGCCGAGGGACCGCCCGAAGAAATCGTCAAGGTCGAGGCATCATACACCGGACGCTTTCTCCGCCCCATCCTTCCGAGGGCCAGCACATGATCGCATCCTCAATATGCCAAATCAATGCCCGGTTTTGCCACAGGTTATCACCAAGTTATCCACAAGCAAGGCACGCATATTCCGCCAGTTACCCACAACAGGGGTGTGGATAAGTTGTGGAAAACCTTTGGGTTGGCGGGGGGATAACTGGTTGATGGTTCTGGTATCGATCTTGAATCACTCGACCGGCGGCTCGGCCGCCTTTGGGTAACATGACTTATCACCGGTTTCATCCAAAGGTTATCCACAAGCCGACCAAAAGGACCGTATCACATAAGGCCTTCATATATAAGGGATAACGCCATTATTTTGGCGGTAACCCAATAACGCACAGCCCTTATTACTATGATTATTACATATATAAATAAAGAAAAAAAAGAACAACAGAAGAACGGCTGGGAAAGGCGCTCCATGTGGAGCGTGAGAAATCGAGGTCAAAGCCAATAGAGAATTCGGCCTGAAGCTCAATCGAACTCTTTAACGATATCGAGCAGGATAACCGTCATGTCGTCCGCCGGGTTTCCTCCGGACATGGATAGAGCGGTCTCGATGATTTCATCGGCCAGCTTATTCGGGGCGGTGTCGTAGTTATTGCGAAGGATTTCCCGCAATCCCTCGACCCCCAGCATATTCCCCTTCCGGTCGTTGGCCTCGATGATCCCGTCGGTGTAGAAAACGATCCGGTCGCCCGGATGAATGGACTCTACATCCTGTCCGGTCCCCACCACGCAGTCTTCGGTCGCTCCCAGCATGATATTCTGCGAACGCAGTTCGCGAAGGTTGTGGGACGAACAGCATTGGAGGATCGGGGGCGGATGCCCCCCGCCGGCGTAGGTGATTGTCTTGGCCTGGTAGTCCACCATGGCAACGAACGAACTGAGCAGGATGGCCAGCGGCTGGAACTGTTCGTGGAAGAGTTCGTTGAGCATGCGGAGAATCGTCAGCGGCTCGACGAACTGCTCGAACCCGGTGTTCTCCTGCCTACGGAGCACGGGGCGAAGGTGTGAACTGACGATCTCGGCGACCAGGGCCGACGCAATCCCGTGTCCGGTAACATCGCAGATAGTGATGTAGCACAGGTCGGGCGATATGGGGAACAGCCCGGCGTGGTCGCCGCCTACCCCGGTGGTCGGCTCGTACCGAACAACCGAGCGAAAGTGCTCGGTCTTGAACGAGTCCGGTATGAAGCGGCGCTGGACCAGTTCGGCGAGGGCCAGGTCGCGTTCGAAGGTCTTCTGACGTAATTCAAGCTGGTGATTGATCTCACTGAGGTGGCGCTGGCTCTTCCTGACATACGCCGAGGCCTGAGTTGCGATCGCATTGTCGAACGCTTTGAAAATACAGGATTCCGCCTGCTGGACTTCTTCGGTGGACAGATCATTCTGTTCGAATGAATTCCAGACCAGTTCGTGGACCGCGTCACGAAGGATGGCGAGAATCTGGCTTGCGTCGGAAATGTTCAGGCCGGTCGC
>PUPC01000289.1 GCA_003553185.1 Planctomycetota bacterium
AACGAGAAGTCGTCCTCTTCAATCACCTCCATGATCTGGCCCGGCGGCGGTGTCGCGTGCGGGTCATTGGTGATGTACACCTGATCGACCCTGACGTTGTCTTCCACGTTGGTGAAGGTGATGGTATGTTCGCCGGCTTCGAGCCGGTATGCCCGGGGCAGATCGGACCTGTGATCGAGCGGGGGCACCTTGAACCAGAGCCACGTCATATAGGTCCCGCTGGTCAGAACCAATTCGCTGCCGTCATTCACACGGAAGCCAACGCTGTTCTCGCAGCCCCCGTCTTCCCCCCACATCACGCGCGGCCAGATGTAATACTCGTCGTCTTCCGGGACTTCGAACGTAAGGGCTAGCTTGCCCTCGTGCGGCAACGGCGATTTGCCTTCCTCGCGCCGCTTCTGGTTCTCCGCCTCTCGCTCCCGGTTGGCGTGCTTGGGCACGAGCACGCATTTGCCGCCCGAGGCCTCCTGCAGGCCGGCCTCGGGATGGGTAAACGGTTCGAACTCCTCGATCTCCATCAGCGGGGTGACTTCCCCATCCTGGGCCTCGAGAACGATCTCGACGATGTCCTCAGGCGGCAGGAGCTGCCCGGTCTGCTCTTGGGTTGTCTCCTCGTCGGCGTCCGGTCCCGTATCGGCGGGCTGCTCTCCACATCCAATCGGGAGGAACAACACAAGCCCGGTTAACACGGTCAGGACGTAATACGCTCGCCTTCTCATCATTCTCAATGCCTTTCTTGCTCTGTTAGTGGGTTCCGGGAAGACATGGGTAACATTTTTTTCGGCGGTCAGCCATAATCACTCGCTCACACTCCCACCCGCCGTCGAATTCAAGGCCGGGACCAGTCTCCTAAAAAGCACGTCTTATGTCCGAGGGCAGCAACTCTTGCCCAAATCCTATTATATGCTGTGCCCGTGGCCATTCAAGAATGAAAGTCGCCAGAACATTTCGCCATAGACGAGCGCGGAGCTCGCTCGCTCCATCACGTGATTTCCGGAAAGAGAGCGGTCGTCTTCTTGATCGAATCTCCGCAGTGTCTAGAATGGACGGCATCCGCCACAGCATCGCCCCGGCAGGCGAAGACCCGGCTATGGCCGGACGCGTACGGTGGGCGGGTGTTCTGCTCGCTTTTCGTATTGGCCAGTCACACGGAATTTTTCGATATGCAATCACGGCGCACAGTGTGGCTCCTCCTGGCCCCGGCCCTCGCGGTCTATGGCCTGTTCGTTCTGTGGCCGATAGCCCAGTCTGTCCGGTTCAGCTTGTTCGTCGGGAGCGAGGCGGTCGGCGGCCATTTCGCCCGGCTGCTGCTGCGACCCGACGGGCGGTTCTTGCGGGCGCTGGGGAACAATGTGCTGCTGGTGTTGCTGTCGCTGTTGATCCAGCTCCCTTGTGCGATGGGGCTTGCTCTGCTTCTCTCCGGCCGACTGCCCGGTCGGGGGGTGTTTCGCACCATATTTTTCGCCCCGATGGTGATCCCCACCGTGGCCATCGGCTTCCTGTGGCGGTTTATTTATCAGCCCGGCTGGCAGGGCGGGCTTCTGAACCAGCTTCTGATGCTCGTCGGGCTGGGTACGGTCGATTGGCTGGGCAATCCGGGCATTGATCTGTTCGCGATTATCGTTACCGTATCCTGGCGGCACGTCGGGTTCCACACGGTCATTTTTCTGGCGGGTCTCCAGGGGATTCCCGAGGAGATATACGAGGCGGCCCGCATCGACGGCGCGACGGTGTGGGAGACGTTCCGGGACATCACCCTCCCAATGATGCGGCCGGTGATCGCCGTCTCGGCCACGCTCTCCCTGGTCGGCTCGCTCAAGTACTTCGACATCTTCTATGTGATGTCGCCCGTCGGCGGGACGCGCGGATCGGCCGACCTGGTGACCACGTACATGTATCGGACCGCGTTCAGCGCGCTTAATCACGGCTACGGCAGTGCGATCGCGGTGACTCTGCTCGTGATCACTCTGCTGGTCGCCGTCCCGGCGATGCGGCTGCTGCAGGGGAGGCGTACCCAATGAAGACCTGGCGTCCATTTCGCTTCTCTATTGCCGCCGTTCTTTCGGTCATATTCGGCTATCCGCTGTTGTGGATGGTCCTGACCAGTTTCAAGTCGAGGGCGGAGCTTGAGGCGAGCGCCTGGTCGCTCCCAACGCGGTTTTATCTCGGCAATTTCCGCGACGTGCTGAGTATGGGGCACTTCGGACGCTATTACCTGAACAGTATCGTGGTGTGCGGGGTGTCGGTCGCGGTGGCGAGCTTGGCGGCGGCAGCGGCCGCTTATGCGTTCGCTCGGTTGCGATTCCGGGGGAAAGAGGCCCTGTTCCTGCTGCTCCTGAGCGGAATGATGATCCCGGTCCACGTCACGCTGATCCCACTGCACCGGATGATGAGTTCGTTAGGGCTGCTCAACTCTCCCGTCGCTCTGATCGGCCCGTACATCGCATTCGCCCTTCCCGTCTCCACGTTCATCCTTCGGGCGTTCTTCGAGTCGCTGCCGCGGGACGTGGAGGACGCCGCCCAGCTCGACGGCTGCTCTCCGATCGGTGCATTCTGGCACGTGGCCCTCCCGCTGGCCGCACCGGCGTTGGCGACAGTCATCATCTTCAATTTCGTCTACATGTGGAACGAGTTCGCGTTCGCGCTCACCCTGACCAGCGGTACCACGACCACCCTCCCGGTGGGCATCTACGAGGTGTCGAGGAGCAGCTTCAGCACCCATGTCCCGGGCATGACCGCGGGGCTGACCATCGGGGTGATCCCCGGGCTGATCGTGTATTTCATTGCCCAAAAGCATATTGTAAAAGGGATGACCGCCGGAGCACTGGGCGGATGAGCGGTCCCGGCAACAACACCGAGCAACACAAAAACGGTTTCGGCTCGCACATAACGGAGCGCCTGGCATGCGAATAATTGGCGGCGAGAATCGAAAGCTGAAGCTGGCCGCGCCGCGAGGCCGGGAAGTCCGTCCCATCCTCGACCGCGTGCGCGAATCGCTGTTCGGCATCCTCCGCAACGACCTGCCCGGCGCTGCGGTCGCCGACCTGTTCGCCGGTACCGGGGTGATCGGCCTCGAGGCATTGAGCCGGGGAGCGGCGCGGTGCGTGTTCGTGGACCGCGATCCGCGGTGCGCGGAGACCATCCGCGAGAATGTACGCCGGGCACACCGGGAAGCCCAGGCCCGGGTGGTCCGGTCCGATGCGCTCCGCATCGCCCAACCCGGCGGCGAGCTGGAGACGGAAGCCCCGTTCGACCTGGTCTTCGTGGACCCGCCGTATCGCCTGATGCGAAGCTCGAGGGGGAGCGAGCGCGTCCTGCAACTGTTGCGGCATCTGGGCGAACCCGCCCTGCTCACAGACGAGGGGCTCGTGGTCCTGCGTTACCCTCGGGACGCACAGGCGCCCGCGGAGGTCGGCCCGCTCGTGCAGATGGACCGACGGCGGTACGGCGGCATGCGGATCGCTTTCTTTGCCCGGCCGTCCGCACCGAACCCGACAGCGGACAAATAGCCCGCTCTCCCAGTTCATCCTCAATTCCCAAGCACCCGCTCACGCCATTTCTTCGGGCCACCACCGCTCGGTTTGTCGCAAAAGCGCACATGCGGCGACTATCATTTTGATAGGGTGCGGCCCAGGCCCCACTTGGTCCGCCCTCCGTCTTCTCGAAAAAACACAATCCCACAACCGATTGTCTGGCAAAAAGATAGGAACTGGTCACACCGAAACCGCGCCCGTATTCGGCCGATCTGGCACGCCCGTTGCATAGGTTACGGATGTCGTCAGAACGGCACAAGCCGCTCTGGGAGGTTTTTTGAACATATTGTGGGCGGCATTGCCGTCCGCGCGTTGGGTGCCGGGCTTTGTCCCGGGCCGAAAGGAGGGAACGCGTGAGGGACGCAGAGAGACGTAACAGGCCGGCGTCGAACCTTAGTGATGACGTCGCGGCCCGGCTGCTCTCGGGCTATTCCGAGGAATCCACGCTGTACCAGATGCTTTTTGGGCTGACATCCCGCCAGCGGCGATGTCTGGGTGACGGGGGCGACCTGTCCGAGTTCGTCGAGTTGATCGACGAGAAGGACGCCGTCCTCAACCAGATCGCCCGGCTCGAGGAGGAGCTCGAGCCGCTCCGTTCCCGCTGGATGACCGCTCCATTCGAGCAGCGCGAGAGGATCGCCGAGAAATTGAACCCCCTGTTGGACGAGGTCATCACCTCGATCCGTCGGACGGTGGAACTCGAGCGCGATAACGAGCGGCTGCTGGAGAATCGACGACGGGAGTTGGCCCAGGCGCTGACGGACGCCCGGAGGTGGCGGTGCAGCGGGCCCGATCCCATTCCCGCTCACTCCAGCACACCATCGTCCGGCGTGCGCGGCCCGGCTACGTCCATCATGACTTGACCTCCGGACCACAACCGACCCCAACCAGAAAGGGACGAATATGCCTACCCGACACCACGAGACATGGGAACGCTTTAAACGCAAGGGGGACCGGGATGCCCGCTCCGAGCTCATTCATGAGTTCATCGCCCTGGTCCATTATGTGTACGGCCGCATGTCGATTTATCTGCCTCAGGTCCTGGAGAACGAGGACCTGATTGCTGCGGGCACTATCGGCCTGATCTCTGCCGTCGATGATTTCGACATCGATCGCGGGATCGAGTTCACGACCTTCGCCGTGCCCCGGATTCGCGGGGCAATCCTCGACGAGCTGCGCGAACACGACTGGATGCCGCGCACCGCGCGCCGCCGGGCGGCCGAATTGAAAAATGCGATGGAGAAAGCCGGTGACGAATATAACGGCCGGCCGGACTTCGACACTGTGGCCGAACTGCTCGACATCGACCGGAGCCGGTTGAGCCGTCTGATGTATCGCGTCCAGTCGGTCAGTTTCATCCCCCTGGAGCACTCGTCCGGGGATGACGACGACGGGATGAGCGTCTCACAGGTATTGGCCGACCCGAGTAGCGAGGACCCGGTGGCATCCCTCGAGCTGGAGGACGAATGCCAAACACTCGAAAGTCTGGTCGAGACACTCCCCGAGGTCGAACGGAATGTGGTCACCGATTACTACTTCGAGGAGCGGATGCAGAAGGACATTGCCAGAGACCTCCAGGTGTCGCGGTCGCGAGTGTCTCAGATCCACCACCACGCGCTCAACACCCTCCGCGAGCGAATGGAGGCCGCAGGTGCGGCATAATTCCGTCAGGCCGGTACGCCCTGCTACATCTGTTGAGGGCCGAGTATGCAAATTATGGGCTGTCTGCAACAGAATTGGGGGGGGGAAATATCTAAACCCGGCCGGACCGAGCCCGATAGTACCCTTGGCTGTCGCCCGTGTGGGGCGCAGAAGCCGCAGTGTGGACATATGAAAGACTGAGAGGAGGTGAAGAGAATATGGTACGATCCAAAGCATTTACCCTGGTCGAGCTCCTGGTAGTTATCGCGGTCATCGTCATCTTGGCGGGCATCATGATCCCAGTGCTATTTGGTGCCAGGTCCGAGGCGCACAAGTCGCAATGCCGGAACAACCTGAGGCAATTGTCAGATGCCATGCAGACATACGCTATCCGGTTCAGTGACGGGGCGGTGTTTGCCGAACCATCGGACGATTTCCGTGGGGACGCCTGGCTGGCGACGCTGTACTGGACCGGGCTCGTCGATGGCCCGGAGGCATTCCGATGCCCGGCATCCAACACCAATTCAAGTCTGCTGCCGGACCAGATGCCTGACGATTTGGACGCGGCCGCCATCCCGCCCAATGCAATGAGTTATGCGGGCCTGTCCAACAGTTCCTCTTTTTCCGGACAGCGGACCACAAGGTTCAATACGTCCGCGATCAGTTCAAGCTTGTCGGCCATGGCGTCCGATGCCTGTCACGAAGGCCGCAACCACGAGGACGGAATCGTGGTCGTCTATTTCGGAGGGCATGTCCGGTTCGTGTCCCTGGCACCGGGCAGCAACATCGATTACGAGTACATCGGTAACACGAATGCCGGCATCGAAGAATTGAGGTATCTTGATCCAGGTCATTAAGAAAACCAGACCGCATTTGACGAACGGCTTTGAGACAAACCAATGTGCTGCCCCGCCTCGTAGGTGGGGCAGTCGCATGCCGTCAAAAGCCCTTCTATGAACGCGCAAGTTTTTTGGGGATAGATGGTTGACATGGCCGCGCAATGTGGTATATTTTGGATAGAGGCTGCCCAGTGGGGGTAGTCTGTATAACGTGACTCTTGATCTTCAGCGAAAGGAGGTGAGACACATGAAGAGGTCAAAAGGTTTTACTCTGATCGAGCTGCTGGTCGTAATCGCAATTATTGCTATTCTGGCAGGCATGCTTTTTCCTGCCCTCGGCAGGGCTCGTGAGGAGGCGATCAAAACCCGGTGCAGGTCCAACCTCAGAGGACTGGCGGGCGGCATGCAGGTTTACGCCCTGCAGTTCGGAGGCGACGGAGCGACGTACCCCACATCGCTTGATAGTGATTTCCGTGGTCCCAACTGGCTGCTTTCCCTGTATTATGCAGGAATCGTCGACTCCCCCGAGGCGTACCACTGCCCCTCCGATCCCGCAAGTTCGATCGACGTAGACACCTCGGATCGTCATGGTTGGGTTGGTCTGGCTAACGCTGGCAACTACACCAGCTACGCTGGTCGCTATAGTGATAGTTCTGGTGGGTCAGAGCCGACCGCAAGGTTCTCCACGTCGGCCATCTCCGACAGCTTGTCGGCTATGGCGGCGGATCAGGATGACAACCACGACGACGGGGTAATGGTCGTTTTCTTCGACCAGCACGTCAGGTTCCTGTCGGAGGGCGACTGGCAAGACCATGCCGAGTATGATTTTCTCGACGATGGTAGCTAGTCGTTCGCTGCAATGCCGGGTCCAACCGGCATGACCAGCAACTCAACCCGCGACGGGTTTAGCCGCCCGTCGCGGGCTTTTTTTTCGCCCGTATACCCAACTCCCCCCTGCCCTGCTGCTTTCGCCCAACCCATGCCCGTTCGAACAGCCGCACGTTCTGGGCAAGAATGCCCGGCTTGTCGAGAATGAACACACTGATTCGGCTGGCACGATATTCCCGTGCAAACCGGTCAAGGGCATGTACCGCCGGCCCATCATGCCGATAAGAGAATGGTACGGCAGACATATCCGCGCTTGCATATTGGGGGCCGGCCCGGCGCCGGCGTGATTGACGGGCAGGGAGTCAGCTCCTAAAATGCGTATAAAATCCTGACGGAGGTCACATTGCAATGAATCGTTCCCTGTTCAGCGACTGGATCGAGCAGCAGCTTTTCGGGCAAGGCGAGCTGGACCACCTCATCGCAGATATCATCGACGAGGCCGAGGACGTGGACCAGGCACTGCTCCGGTCGGCGTGGGAAAAAGCACAGGACGAGGACGATGTCGTCCGTGCCCGCGTTGCCGTAGTCGTCAGCGAGCTGGGACTCGACGACGCAGTCCCCACCCTCCTCGAAGCGAGCCAATGTGACGACACCGAAGTCGCCCGAGCCGCCACCATCGCACTCGCCGAGACCAAGGGCGTGGATGAGGACCTGCTGTCAGACCTGGTAAATATCGTGCAGGATTCCACCGAATCGCGCGAGACACGCAGTGCCGCTGTCCGGGAGATCGCCGCCCGGAACTCGACGCTGACCACCCAGACGCTCATTCGACTGGCCCGCAGCGACGACCCCGAGTTAGCCCGCTTCGGGCTGGAGGGCTTGGGGTTCTGCCGGCCCAAGCCCGATTCGAGCGAGCACGAGGCCGCGCTCGACACCCTCACCGCCGCCCTGGAGAAAAAAGACCCCCTGCTCAAGTCGGCCGCTGCCCAGGCGCTGGGCCATTTTGGCGATCCGGAGGCAATCGAGCCGCTCGAGGAAGTCCTCATCGAGAAGGATGCCACCCTGCGCCGCCGGGCCGTGTTCGCCCTCGCCCGGCTGGCCGCCGAAAGCGCCCGGGGGCCGCTTACCAGAATGCTCCTCGACTTCTCCGTGCCCGCACGATGGGAAATCGTCGACATCATCGCCGACCGCTACGGCGAATCGATGCTCGATGAACTCGAGCGAGTGTTGAGGGACAGGGACCCGGAGGTGCGCGACCACCTGGTCCGGGCTCTGGGCCGCATCGAAGGCCAACGGGCGGCCGAACTGCTCCGCGAGATCGCGGCGGAAGACGACGACGATTTCGTGCGGGAGCAGGCCGAGGCCATCTTGGACAAACGGGCCGACCGGCCGATCGAGCCCCGGGAGTCGGTCGGCTCTGCAGACCGCCCGCAACCGCCGGTCCCGCCCGAGTTCGAGTCGCCACAGCCGCCGCCCCCGCCGGGCCCCGAAAGACCGGCCCCGGACGTTCGGCCGCGTCGGCCGGCAGGCGGCCCCCCTCATCGAGATCAGCCGGTTCCCGGGCCGGCCGCACATCCAGTCAACGGTGTCCGCCACACGGGCCGGCGTCCGCTCCGCCCGCTCTTCGGTGCCGGTCCCCAGCCGAGGCGGTCGTTGGCAAACGTGGTCGAAATCGCCCTGGACGAGATGAACTGCTCCTGGTGGCGAAGCTCGGACGGCTATGAAGTCAAGGTCGCCCTGCCCGACGGCGAGGAGGTGGCGGTTACCATCCTCGTCACCGAGGCGGATTTCGAGGGCTCGCGAATCTATCGGTTCCTCATCGACTGCGGTCCCGCCGACCGGGGCGCATACGAGGCGGCCCTGCTGAACAACCGTGACCTCGACTACGGCTCGCTGGCCATCGAGGAAGACGAGAACGGGGACCTGTTCTTCGTGCTCACCGACACATTGCCCGCCACGGGGGCCACAGTCGACGGTATCCGAAAGTCGGTCCTGTCGCTCGTCTACGCCGCGGGCGAACTGGCCGGGTGAGCCGGCCGCCTGCCCGGCGACAGGCCATTCTTCCCCTGCATCAAAGGTGCTTCGCTGTTCGGAGCGGATAGCCCAGCACGTACGCTTCGTAGCGGTCCAGGAACCGCCGGACCTGACGTTTGACGGTCGGTGCAATGCGGACCCGGTCGAGGCGGGTCACCCGCCCTTCCGCCAACCGGGCCAGGATACCCAGAGCCCCGGTGGATACGCCTTCGAACAGGTCGCCACCTTCCGACGAGCAATCCGGGCACACTACCCCGCCCAGCCCGGGCGAGAAGGCGGCCGGCCCGCGGCCCGAATCACCCCTGCAGACGACGCACCGGTCGAGTTCGGGCAGGAAACCGGTGAGCAGGAGCAGCCGGGCCTCGAAGGCGAGAAGGGCAACGGCGGGCTCGACCCCGGCCTGCAGCCGGCGCATCAGGCCGCGCAGTTCGCCGAACAGGTCGGGCGCGGGGTCCTCCTCCTCGGTCATCGCCCGGGCGAGTTCGGCGGCGTGACAGGCGGCGTAGTAGCGGGCCATATCATCGCGGATGGCCGGGAAGGTCTCGAACGCGCAGGCCTCGGCGAGGATATGCATCCGGTCGCGGTACCACCCGCTGGAGAAAACAATTTCGCCGCAGGAGAACAGATCCACCTGGCCGATCATCCGGCTGGACTTCCGTTTCACCCCCTTGGCCAGGGTGGACATGCGGCCGAACCGGCGGCTGAAAAACGAGAACACCCGGCTGGTCTCGCTGAAGTCGGTGGCCCGGATCAGGATGGCTTCTGTTTTTTCGTAGGGCATCGCAGCCAGTATTTGCCATGACGGGTAAAGTGTTCTTCGAGCAGATCGAGCAGCTCGCGGTAATCCAGAGACACCGGCTGGCCGGCCCGCACCAGCTCGCCCGTCAGCCGGGCGTGCAGGTATCGAGCCGTGCGCTCCTTGCAAGGCGGGTCCGGTGCCCCGTCCAGAAGGTCTTCGAGAATGCGGACAGGGTCGGCGAAGGTGATTTGTCGCCCCCCGACCGGAGCCGTCTTCCGACAGTTAACCACCACGTCGTACCCGACGGCCCCGTCCGCGCTCACCTGCTTGAATGTCTCGTGCGACTTGTCGAGAGTCTGGACCGCCTCGACCTGGAACCCGGCCGACTCGACGCCCCGGCGGATGGCGTTCCACACGTCGGCCCGGGTGTTGTGGAACACGAGCGTCATCCAGCGGCCGGGCCGGAGCACGCGGCGGGCCTCGCCGAACGCCGCCGCCATCAACCCACCATAGTCGGAGACATCCTTCCCCTGGCTGCGGCTCACCACCGCTTCATCGCTCGCGTCCGTCCGCCAACCGAGCCAGCTCTCCCAAAGCAGGTTGAGTTCAGAGTACATGATGTTGTGGCCGAACGGCGGGTCGGTGAATACATAATCGACCGAATTGTCGGGGATGGCCGACAGGTCAGTCGCACTCTGCGTGGTGATGCACACGTCCTCGGCGGCTTCCTCGCCGCGGTGGGGGCGAAGGTCTTCGGCGGCCCGGCACAGGGCACTGATCCGGCGAGAGAACATATCGAGCACGTTGATCTCGGCGCTCAAACTGGGCAGATACATCGTCCCGATGATCGGGCCCGGAGCCATCCTCCGGGTATGAAGGTATTTGATGAGCCGCGACGCGCGAACCATAATTGCGGTCACGGCGAACAGCGACCGCGCCCGGAGATCGGGCCGCTCGACCCGCCCCGCCGCGTCCCAGAGAGCCGCGAGCGCAGCACGATTGCGACGGGTGAACAGGCCGTCCACGGTCCGGATGCCGCTGCGATGGACCCGGCTCAGCTCGTCGAGTCCCTCGGGGATCGGATCGGTCGGATACCAGAACCCGTTGTCCGCGATGTCCGGCACCGGGCCGGCGGGCGCCTCGGAAGGATCACAGCCCCCCCGGCACCGCAGATGCTCGAGCACCGGTTCCGATCCGACGCGGTCCTTGAGCTTCTTGCGGAGCTCGGCCCGACAGGCGGGACACCGATACTCCTGCTTCAGCCGACCGTCGTCCTGCATAGCGACGTCCCACAACACATATTTGTGGTCGCATTCGGGGCACCGGAGCACGTCGCTCCACACCGCGTACTTGAGCGTCGCCGGCCCGTCGCAGTGGGGACAAACCGACTGGTACATCGGTTCGAGAATGGGGCGGACTTGGCCGAGGATCGCCCTCAGTGTTTTTCGCAAGTCAGCGAGGTCGACGGGGAGAGTCTGGTTGCAGGCGAGAAAGGTGGCGAACGGGGACAGGTCGTTGAGGATGGCCCGCCGGCCCAGCCGCAGCGCCGCGACGCCGGTCATTCCGGAGCCGCAGAACGGGTCGAGCACCGTCTCGCCCCGGGCGGTGTAATGCTCGATGTAGGGGGCGATGGCCTCCGGCGGGACCTTGGTGTGATACATGTGGGCGCGGTAGGCGGGCGAGCCCTTGGTGCCCCGCACGTCGCGGGCGAACGGGGCGGAAATGCGCTTCGCGGAATGCGTACCGGCCGCGGCAAACGCCCCGAGATGCTCGTTCTTACCGGGGGCCCACACCGGACCCAGGCCGATGGATACCTTCGTCATCGGTCGGCCAACCTTTCAGCCAGAGTCGTATGCCTGCGTCCGATCCGGTCGTTGCTCACCGACCGACCGAGCGCCTTGCGGTCGCCGACGATAACCACCAGCCGAACGCCGCGTGTGACCGCGGTATAAAGCAGGTTCCGCTGCAGCATGACGTAGTGGTGCGAGGTGAGGGCGATGACCACTGCCGGATACTCGCTCCCCTGCGACTTGTGCACCGAGATCGCATAGGCCGTCTGCAAGCTGTCCAACTCGTCGAAGGAGTAGTCAACCGACTGTTCCTCGAACCGCACCGTGATGGTTTCCTCGACGCGGTTGACGTCGATCACCCGCCCGATGTCGCCGTTGAACACGTCCTTGTCATAGTCGTTGCGAATCTGCATCACCTTGTCGCCGGGAGCGAACTGGCGGCCGAACCGTTTGATCTCCGGATGGGCATCGGGGTTGAGCGCCCGGCGCAGCTCGGAGTTGAAGTTGTCGACTCCCGCTGTGCCCCGGTACATCGGGGCCATCACCTGGATATCGTCCGCCGGGTCGAGCCCAAATCGGTTCGGAATGCGGTCGGTGCACAGTTCGAGCACGGTGTCGAGCACGGCCTCCGGCTCGGTTCGCTCGATGAAGTAGAACCCCTCGCGGTCGGCCCGCGGGGTGCTCTGAAGTTCCGGCATTTTGCCGTGGTTGATGCGGTGTGCGTTCCGGATGATGGGGCTTTGCTTCGCCTGCCGGAAAATCTGTTCGAGCCGTTTGACCGGGAACGCCTCGGACCGGATGATATCTCGCAGCACATTGCCCGGACCGACGGACGGGAGCTGATCGACGTCGCCCACGAGGATGAGCACGGCGGTCCCCGGCACGGCGAGCAGCAGGTCCCTCATCAGGGTGATGTCGATCATTGACGTCTCGTCGATAATTACCGCGTCGGCCTCCAGCGGTTCGTCCTGGTTCATCTGGAACTCGCCCGACCGCGGGTTCCACTTCAGCATCCGGTGGATGGTCTGTGCCTTCGTGCCGGTGGTCTCTTCCAGCCGGCGGGCGGCCCGGCCGGTGGGGGCGGCGAGCAGCACCCGCAGCCCTTTGGCCCGGAGGATGGGGATGATGCAGTTGATGATCGTCGTTTTCCCCACGCCCGGCCCGCCGGTGATGACCGTGACCTTCTGGCTCAGAGCGGCCTTGACGGCATCCCGCTGCGTCGGGTCCAGCTCGATACGATTCCGCTTCTCGGCCCAGGCGACGGCGGTCTCCGCGTCGATGTCGGCGAGTTCCGATTCGGACGATGCGATATGCCGAAGAAGCTGGGCGACGACGAACTCGGCCCGGTGCAGCCCGCCCAGATAGACCGGATCGTCCGGCAACTCGCGATCGACGACGACTCGGCCTTCGTTCTCCTCCTCGGCGATCGCCCGCTCGATCCGGTCGGGGCCAACGGCCAGCAGTTCCGACGCACGGCCAACCAGCCGGCTTTCAGGAAAACAGGTGTGCCCTTCCCCGGCCAGCTCCTCCAGTGTGTAGAGAACGCCCGCGCGGGCACGCTCGATGGAATCGCGGTCGAATCCCATCTTCTCGGCGATCTTGTCGGCGGTCCGAAACCCGATCCCGCGGACATCGGTCAGCCGGTATGGGTTCTGGTTAATCAGGTCGATTGTGCCCGCTCCGAACTGTCGATAGATGCGGGAACTGTAGGCGGGACTGATCCCCAGCCCCTGGAGGAAGATGAGCACGTCGCGGGCGGACTGGTGCCGGCTCCACGACGCGGTGATCTTCCTGAGCCGACCGCGGCCGATGCCGGGCACCTCGAGCAGCCGGTTCGGCTCGTGCTCGATAACGTCCAGCGTCTGTTCCCCGAACGCCTTGACGATGCGACGGGCGAATTCCGGGCCAACCCCTTCAATCAGACTCGAAGCCAGGTACCGCTCCAGCCCGTGCAGGGTGGGGGGGACTTTGGTGCTGAACGTATCGACGGCGAACTGGCGGCCGAACTTCTTGTGGTCCTGCCATCGGCCCTCGCAGATGACCGACTCCCCCTCGACGAGCTCGGGAAACGTCCCGACCACCGTCACCTCGTCGGTCGCCCGTGAAGCGTCTTCGGGAGCGATGACCGCGACGGTGTAGTGGTTCTCGTCGTTGGTATAGATGATCCGTTCGACCGTACCGCGGATGGTCTCGGTCCGGTCGGATTTCCTGGCGGTCTGTTTCAACTTGTTTTCCCTGATGGCCTCCGTCTGATTCTATTTCGCCCGGTACGACCCGTCAAGTTGACCAGTCTGGCCACCGGCTGCGCTATAAGATAAAAGATGCGGTTGTTGAGGTCCGTCGGGCTTTCTGTTGCCGGGAGCCGGCTCCGGGAAGGTGGGCCGCCGATCAGGAAGGATTGGTGGTGTCGCTGAGCTCGGATCCGCCGAAGTGGCGCCGAAGTTCGCCGTCGATGTCAGTGGCAAATGCGCGGGGTGTCATCCCGAGCTGCCGGCTGATGGCCTCGACGATCTTTCGCCTGGTAAATCCCTGATCGGCCGTTTCCTCGAAGAGGCCCCGCAGGAAGCCCGGGTGCTCCTCCTCGAGATAGCGGACCAGCCAATAGCCGTGTGCAAAGGTATACACCATGTGGGCCTCCGTTTTGTTGAGGCCTTCGTACTCGGGCACCTTGCCTCCGACTGGCGGCTCTCTGAGAAACCGCAGCGTGTCATTCCGGATCCTCTGATAACCCATCAACTTCTCGCTCGTCCAGACGGCAACGCCCTCGTTGAGCGACCACGGCAGCCCGAGCTGTGCCGTGGCGGTGTGCGTCAGTTCATGGCAGACCGCATCCCGGAGTCGGTCGCGCCGGTCCGGTGTCCACCAGAACAGGGCCGCTCCGAGTGTCGGATTCGATCGTTCGATCAGGGAGGGGGGCTTGATACCGACCACGGAGCCGGACGGATACGAAATTGCGCAGGCCCCGACATGTGGCCAGAACTCCGCGTATTGACCGTACGCAAAAGGCAACAGGAGAAGTTGATGCGCCCTTCTGGCCAATGGAGCCAGCATCAAGGCAGTTGCGAACAGGCGGACGGGCGTGGTCAACACGCAAAGGGTCATCCGGCTCGGAGGCGAAAGGCCCCAAAGGTCACGGATCACCGCCGGCGCCTCGCTGTACGCCATTTCAATCGAATCGGCCGTCTCTTCCTCGCTGGCGGGATAGCGAAGCCGAACCCCCGGACCGATCTGCCGCGTTAGCGTCGGCCCGTGCCAGTACCGGAGTCGCCAGACACCGCGAGGCCGGATCTGCACCGCGATCCCGATCAGCGCGACCGCGAAGACGATCGTGGTCGCCGCTCCGATAACCGTTTGGACATCCGGGACAACGCTCATGAAGACGAAAAGGACGCACATCAGGGGGAACATCGCCAGGATCGACCATAATGCTCCGGTAATGGCCGCGACGATACGGCATTGCGGCTCCCGTGCCCCGGCGGTGTAGGCCCAGACCAGCCCGCCGATGACGAGCGCCCAGCCCATCAAGCCAATCGGGTTTATGTGCTCCAAAGGGATGTCCGACGCGGATTCACGGGATATCTCGCTGAACAGAACCACAATACAGAGAACGGCAAGGTTCGTCAGGAGCAGCATCCCTATGCCGCGGAGTTGGGCGGTCCTGCGGACCTGCGGCGCCTGCGCCTGCCAGACGCGAATGTCCGTGGTGCCGGCGAAAAAAACAACGACCAGAGCGGTGAAGACGAGGCCTTCCGGTCCTATCGTGATCGGAAGCCAAATGGCAATGGTCAGCAGTCCGAGGTAGAGCACAAAGGCCAGAGCCACCCGGAGGATGGTCTGCACCCTGCTGGCCAGCCGGGCAAGGCGCGGCCAGACGCCGCTCCGTCGCTGATCAGGCACCTTATCCTCCCGAGGTGAAATCTGGCCCTTATGTTGCGGGCGGCTCCTCTGCCCAACCGATTCGCCACCGAGGCACAGTATAGCTGGCGGTAAAGGAATGGCAAGCTCGCTTTAATTCCTCCGATGCATGCAGGCGGAGGAATTCGACAATAGCTGATATTACATGATCGGTTGTGCATTATGGGCGGTAATGACTAGCCGAAGACCGCTTGTGCCGTTATAATACGCCTCGGAATGTGTTCTGGATGACTCGTTCACCTTATTTGAAAGGGATGTAGATGGCAATCACGATGGAGATGATCAAGGATGGCCTCGGCGAACTCGGCCTCTCCGAGGGCGATTCGGTGCTGCTTCACAGCAGCTTGCGGGAACTGGGGCCGGCCCGCGAATTGGTAAAACTGCCCAACTGCGGGGCCGACCTGGTGATCGACGCGTTCCTGGAGACGGTGGGCCCAGAGGGGCTGCTGGCCGTGCCCACGCTGACCGCGACGTTCTCGCCGAACACACCGGACGGACCGGTCAAATATGCATACGATCCCGACGAAACGCCCTCACGGGTGGGCAGCATCACGAACATCTTTCTCGAACGGCCGGAACGCAAGCGGAGCATGCACCCGACCCACTCGCTGGCCGGGATCGGTGCCAGGGCCGAGGAATACGTGGCCGACCACGAGACCGAGAAGGGCAGCACGTTCCATCGCAACAGCCCCTACGGAAAGAACTTCGACTGGGACGCGTACATCTGCTTCTTCGGGACCGATAACCGGACCAATACCACCCTCCACGTGGTCGAGGACTGGATGGATCTGCCCTACATGGCGACGACAAAGGCCCTGGTCAAAGGCCCCGACGGCGAGCCGAAGGAGGTCGAGGTGACCAAGAGCCCGAAGGGCTATCGCGACTTCTACAAGCAGGACTCGCGAGCCGCCAAGGTCCTCGATGAATCGGGCATCATGACCTGGACGAAGATCGGCCGCGCCGACGTCGGCTTGATGACGTGCCGCGACTGTATGCAGCTTTTCTGGGACAAGATGCTCGAAGACCCCTGCCTGCTGCTAGGTTACGAGGGAGAGAACGAGTTCTGCGACCGATGGGCCGGACCGACCACCGATCACGTGAAATCGGGCGCGGCGGGAGAGCTGGCGTGAATATACTGGTGATCGGGGGGACCGGGCACAGCGGCGGATTCCTCGTCCGAGACCTCGTCGCACAGGGGCACAACGTGACGTGTGTCTCGCGGGGCGACACCGATCCCTCCGTCACCGGCCACTTCTGGCAAGAGGTCCAGCACGTCCACTTCGAGCGGGAGCGGGCCGAGGAGGATGGCCAGTTGGCCGACTTGCTCGACGATTTCCGGCCCGAGGTCGTCGTTGACATCATCTGTTACGAGCCGGAGAGCGCCCGCAAGCTGTTCGGCTGGCTGAACGGGAAGGCGGAACACGTGATACACGTGGGCACCGCCTGGATCTACGGCTCGCCCCAGAAAGTCCCCACGCCGGAGGATTATCGAGGGGTACCGCTCAACGATTATGCCCGGAAGAAGCTGGCCATACAGGACTTCTACCTGGCTCGCTTCGAGGAAGACGGTTTCCCGGTGACCATCGTCAATCCGACGCAGATCACCGGAGCCGGCAAGCCGTTCGTCACCCCGGAGGGGGACAAGGACCTTTCGTACCTCGAACTGATGATGTCGGGCCTGCCGGTGCCGCTTCCGGCGCGGGGCGAGCCGCTCGTCCAGCACGTCCATCCGTCGGACGTCGCCCGGGTCATCCGGCTGGCCATCGAGAAACGGCCTGCCGCGGTCGGCCGGGTCTATAACGCCTCTTCCGCCTGGGCGCTAACCTATCGCGGGCTGTTCGTGTTTCTCCGCGACCACCTGCAGTCGCCCTCCCGCCCGCAGTTGCTATCTCTCGATGAGTACCAGGAGCAGTATGGGCCCAACGAGACGGTCCGGCAGCACATGATCCAATCGAGCTGTGTGGACATCCGCCGAGCCGCCTCCGAACTGGGCTATACCCCGGCCTATACGGCGGAGCAAGCGGTGGTTGATGCACTCGCCGATCTGATCGCCCGGGGCGAGTTGAAGAAACGTTGAGATCAACCGCAAGCGCCGCACAATGAACCCGACCGGACGGCTGATACACCTGCATGAAGAAGCCGACGAAGCGAATCGCCATCCTCGGATGTCAGGACGACGCGGCCCGCTGTGAGCGCGCCCTTGCCGATGAGGGCCAGATCGTGCGGGTTGCCGCCGACCCCGACGAGCTGGCGACTGCTGTCGAGGCGGGCGAGCTCGACGAAGTTGCACTGTGCAATCCGAAGATCGGGCTGGCTCGCCAGCTCGAGCTGGCCGACGAGCTGTTGCAGCGGGGGGTGGACGTCGCCCTCCTGCGTCCGGCGGTTCCCCACGGCATCGAAGGACTGGGCCTGATCCGGAAACACGTTGGCGACCAACCGCTGTTATTTCTCCCCGCCCGGCAGATCGGCCCGCGCGTCCCCGCAGCCAAGCGCCTGTTCGACATCGTCTTTTCGGCCGTGGTGCTTACACTGGGGCTGCCGTTGTGGCTATTCGTGGCGGCGGCCGTCAAGCTCCAGGACAGAGGCCCGGTGTTTTTCGCCCAGGAGCGGGCCGGCGGGGGCGGAAAGCATTTCAGGTTCGTCAAATTCAGGACGATGTCTCCCGGCGCGGACAGGCATCACGCCGAGTTCGAGGCGCAACACCGGGAAGACGGGCATCTGTTCAAGCTGCGTGACGACCCGCGCCGTACGGCGGTGGGCCGCGTGCTGCGGCGGTTCAGCTTGGACG
>PUPC01000104.1 GCA_003553185.1 Planctomycetota bacterium
CGTGAGCCATCAGCTCGTTCGCCTTCTTCGTCGCCGCGTACAAGCTGATCGGGTGGTCCACCGGATCGTCCTCGCTGAACGGCAGGTCCCGGTTCCCGCCGTACACGCTGGAGCTGGAGGCGTAGACCAGCCGGTCGACCGGTGCGTGCCGGCAGACCTCGAGCACGTTGAGGAACGCGTGGAGGTTCGACTCTCCGTACACGAACGGGTGGGTGAGCGAGTGTCGAACCCCGGCCTGGGCGGCGAGGTGGCAGACGACGTCCGGCTTGTGTGACTCGACGACCTCGCGCAGCGTTTCGAGGTCGCACAGGTCGGCCTCGACGGGGGTGAACCGGTCGAACCCGCCCAGTTGCTCGTGCCTGGCCCGTTTGAGCACGGGCGGGTAGTAGGGGTTCAGGTTATCGTACCCGACTACGGCGTGCCCCTCTTCGAGCAGTTGCTTCGCCACGTGGAACCCGATGAACCCGGCCGAGCCGGTGACCAGATAATTCGCCACGATGTTCTCCCTGGTAAATGTTCTCTGTCAGTTAGCAAACGCACAGAAGCGGCCGACGAACCGGCCGCATATCGCGTCGGGTCGTCCGTGCCCCATTCCTTCGCGGCCCGGGGCGGTCGATTGTAGCCCTTCGGACGCCGCCCGGCAACCGAGCGGGCATCGGGTGCGGTTGGGCGAGTCACTCGAAGGACAGGATCGCGTTGGTGGCCGGCTCGCGCGGGTCGCCCCATTGGAAGTAGGTGTGTTCTTCGGGCGTTATGCGGCGGTTGCGCACGAAGTTGACCCGCCAGGTCGTCTCGTCCCGGCCCGTCGGCCTGGGCAGCGGGAAGCTGCGGAAGGGCAGCCGGACCTCGAGTATCCACCATCCGGGCCGTCGGCTCGCCGCCGCGTTCCAGACCGTGTTCCAGCGGCGGTCCCGGAGCCGTTTGTCGAACTGCGCCCCGCGCGTATTGACGGCGAGTCGAAAGTAAGGCGGCGTGTCCTCATCCTGCTCCGTCGGCGCAGAGAGGAACATCTCGACCGAGTCATCCAGCCACACATCTCTATTTCGCTCGGTGTACAGGGTAAGCACGCGGTGGATTTCGGGCTCGTGGCATTGGAAGAGCAGGTATAGGGCGTTGTCGTCATACACGGCGCGCACAAAGGTCTGATAGCGCGGCTCTTCGCCCTCCTCGAGCGTGAAATCGCCGAGCGGGGGGGCGGCGGACCATGCCGCGTCCCGCCCCGTCCCGTCGATGGTCGGCCCTCGGGGGACCCGCTGGGCGACGATGCGGCGAACGACGTCCGGTTTTCTGCGTCGCCGGGGTTCTGTGAGTGCAATGCGGGGGACCGGCTTACCGGCGACTTCCTCGAGAGTGCCCCGGAGCCGGGGGTTGCGGACCGCCGTGTGCACCCCCGCCCGGTCGATGTCGCCCGCCTTGAACTGCTCCATAAACTGGTCCACTTCGGGCGGAGCGATGTCGGCTGTGTGGGCCAGCTCGATGGCCGCGGTCCGGCGGACCGGTTCCGACCAGTCGGCCAGGAGTGCCCGGAGCATGAGCAGTGATTCGGGGTCGGCCAGTCGTGCCAGAGCGGCGGCGCCATATTGACGGACATCGGTGGAATGGTCCCGGGCGGCCCGCATGACCCACTGTTGATGGTACGGCCCTGCGTATCGGGCCAACATCCGCCCCACGTAGAGCCGGGCCTCTGGGTTGTCGGTGTCCAGAATGGGCCCGATCAGGGGCAGGGCGTCCGCTCCGTACACCTGGACCAGCACGGCGGCGGCCATCGTCTGTGCTCTCGTTCGGCCTGTCTGGGCCAGGCGGGCGACCTGTTCGAGTGCCGCCCGGTCGGGGTTCCGGGCGAGGTAGTACACCGCGTACACCCCGACCCGCCCGTCGGCCAGGATGCGTTCTGTCACGGTCCGGGCCAGATCCGGCTCGTTTTCCCAATCCAGAAATCCGAGTGTTGCCCCGACCAGGTCAATCCCCTGTTGCAGGGCGTCGGTCCGGGATGCGTCTGGCTCCGGGTCGCCGATGAACACCGGGTTGGTGAGGGTACGATAGCCGCCTTCTTTGGTGACCGCCTCGGCACGTAGGTACGCCGTCGCCCGGCTGACGGTCAGTTCAAAGGGCGGGATGTCCTGCCGCCCGTTCGGCTGGATTCGGTGCAATACCTGGGCGCCGGCCCCCGGGCCGCCCGCCCCTTGGAACCGCATGTTGCCGATGATCATCACCTCCTCCACGGGCTGCCGGGCGCCGATCGAGAGGGCGACTTCGACCTTGTCATCCTCCGCCTGGACGACCGATCCCGGGTGGGCGTCGTTCACGGTGAAGTCGAGGTGGACCTTGTCCCGCTCGGCGACCACCGCCCGCCCGCTGCGCAATGCGGCGATGATATCGCGGGGGGCATTGTCCTCGGCGAGCACGTGAGTGGTCACGGCTCCGTCGCCCAGGGCGGTCCCATCCGGGTCGTCGCTGCCGCCGACGATGAACAGGCGATAGCCCCGCGCCAGAAGCTGGTCCCAGGCGCCGCCGAGCGAGCAGGCGGGGCTCCACTGGCCCCGGCTGAACGCCTCGAACGCGTGCAGCCCGGCGAGGGGTCGGCCATAATGTGCGGGGTCTATTGCGGGGCCGCTGAGGATGGTGAACCCGCCGACGCGGTCGGCCCACGTGATGATCTCAGCGGGCTTGGGCTCCGGCAGGGGCAGGTCCAGGTCCAGCCCCAGGCAGATGATGTCCCGGGCGATGGTCGTCGGCTGCTGCCAGCGCACGGCGAGAATCGGCTCTGGGCCGGTCCCATCGAGCCCGGCGATCCGCCCGGCGGCCCCGGGCTCGGTCAGCGTTTGTGAGAGGATCGGCGTCGTGACCGCGTACCAGTCCAGCCCCCCGGCCCGGGCCTGTCTTGCCCGCTCGCGGAGGGTGACCGATCCGTTGGGCCAGACAGTGACGTTGCAGTCCCCCCCGTACCAGCGAAGCGGCCCCTCGGCGAAGGACGCCGCGCCGGGCAGTGCCGACACGCATATCAGGAGCCAGATGGCTCGTCGGATCAATCGTTTCATCGACCCGCCTCCTGTCGGCTTGTTCGACCCGAATCACGCGGGGCCGACCGTCGAGCGTTTGGACGGCGGACCACGAACGCCTGCCCGCCGGCGGTCAGTCTTTGAACAGGTTTTCGAACCGCTCGCGGGCGCTCAGGTTCTCGTTCTGAGAGGCGGCCGAACCACCGCCTCCGCCGCCACGGTTCTGGCGGCGCGGGGGAGAGCTGTGGTGCTTCTCGGGCTTCTTGTTCGACGATTCGATCTCGAGGAACGCGAACTCCTCGCAAAAATTGCCCCGCTCCACATCGGACACGAATTCGGTGGTGTGACTGCGGCAATGGTTGTGGGCGTGTGGGTCGTACAGCCGGCAATTGCGGCAACAGTGAAGAAAGGCGTCGCACTTCGGGCAAAGCTCCTTGAAAGGGACTCGTTCCCTCTCGGGCAGGCGAGCGCCGCAGTTGTAACAAAGACGCATGAAAACATACCTTTCAATGAAAAACGGACGTCCGGAACAGGGCTAATCCCCACCGATTAGATTAGCGAGTTCCGGGGACAAAGTCAAGTTGCCGGCCGAAGGTAGATGGGCCGCGGCCCATCCCACGCAACAAGAACCGGCGGGCTGGAGCAAGGCGGCTCGCCATCCCTCTTATCGGCAAATCCGGGCTCCCATTAATAAAATGACCGGCCCTCTCGGAACACGCTCCCAGGACAAGGTTCGGGGCTGACTCCGCTGAGACGTCCGATGTGATGGGCGGCTTGCGAGGCATCATCCGACCGAGTATTATCGCCTCAACCGACAGGAGACCGATATGAGCGAACAGTCCATCGAGCGATACTGGGAGACCGAACAGGTCGTCGGCGAGAACCGGGAGGAGCCGCGTGCCCACTTCTTCCCCTATCCCGACGCCGACACCGCCCTCACGCTCGACCGCGGGCAAAGCCCCTTCGTCAAGCTGTTGAACGGGCCGTGGAAGTTCCACCTCTCGCCCACCGCCGACGAGGCGCCGGACGACTTCTTCGATCCGGGCTTCGACGCGGCCGGCTGGGACGACATCCCCGTGCCCTCGAACTGGCAGCTCGAGGGCCACGACCGCCCCCACTACACCAACGTGCCCTACCCGTTCCCCGTCGATCCGCCGCGGGTGCCGACCGAGAACCCGACCGGCTCGTACCGCCGGACGTTCACCGTGCCCGACGACTGGACCGGCCGCCGCCTGTACCTCCGGTTCGAGGGGGTCGACTCGGCCTTCTTCGTCTGGATCAACGGCCGGCGAGTCGGGTACGGACAGGGCAGTCGGGTGCCGACGGAGTTCGACATCACCGAGCACGTCACGCCCGGCGAGAACGTCATCGCCGTCCGCGTCTATCGCTGGTCCGACGGCAGCTACCTCGAGGACCAGGACATGTGGTGGCTGAGCGGCATCTTCCGCGATGTCTGCCTGATCGCCGTCGCCCCGGCCCACATCTACGATCTGGCGGTCCGGACCGAACTCGATGACGAGTGCCGGGACGCGACGCTCCAACTCGAAGCGACGGTACGAGGCGGCGACGGCTGCACGCTCGAGGCCCGGCTGCTCGGCGACGAGGAGATACGGGAGTCGGCGGCGGTTGAAGCCGGGACCGCCCGCCTCGCCATGCCGGTGCCCGACCCGGCGAAGTGGACCGCCGAGACGCCGAACCTGCACACGCTCTTGCTGTCGCTGGTGGATGCCGACGGCCGCACCGTCGAGGTCGTCCCCCAGAAGGTCGGGTTCCGGTCGGTCGAGATCGTGGACGGCCGGCTGCTGGTCAACGGCGTCGCCGTCAAGCTCAAGGGCGCGAACCGCCACGAGCATCACCCCGACCACGGCCGGGCCGTCCCATTCGAGTCGATGGTCGAGGACGTGCTGCTGATGAAACGGCACAACCTGAACGCGGTGCGCACGTCGCACTATCCGGATGACCCCCGTTTCTACGACCTGTGCGACGAGTACGGGCTGTATGTGATGGACGAGGCGGACATCGAGTGCCACGGCATGCAGAGGGTCGACGCCACCGACCAGCTCAGCGACGACCCGGCGTGGCAGGAGGCCTACCTCGACCGCGCCCGCCGGATGGTCCGCCGCGACCGGAACCACCCCTGCGTGCTCATCTGGTCGCTGGGGAACGAGTCGGGCTTCGGCCGGAACCACGTGGCGATGGCGGAATGGATCCGGGCCGAGGACCCGACCCGCCCGATCCACTACGACCGCGACCGCGAACTCAAGGTGACCGACTTCATCAGCTTCATGTATACCCCGGTCGAGGAGGTCGTCGCCGTCGGCGAGGCCGATCAGGCCGTCACCATCCGCGGGCACGAGTATTCGCCGGACCAGTACCTGGCCCGCCCGCTGATCCTCTGCGAATACGCCCACGCGATGGGCAACGGGCCCGGCGGGCTGAAGGAATACTGGGACGCGTTCTGGGCCTGCGACCGGCTTCAGGGCGGGTTCGTGTGGGACTGGATCGACCAGGGAATCCGGCAGCGGACCGCCGACGGGACGGAGTACTTCGCCTACGGCGGCGATTTCGGCGACGAGCCCAACGATGCGAACTTCCTCATCAACGGGCTGGTCTTCCCCGACCGGACGCCGTCCCCGGGGCTGATCGAGTACAAGAAAGTAATCGAGCCGGTCCGGCTCGATGCGGACGACCTGTCGGCCGGCTCGATCCGCGTCACCAACCGCTATGACTTCCTCACCCTCGATCACCTGGCAATGACCTGGACGGTCGCCGTGGACGGCGAGGTGGTCCAGTCGGGCGACGCGGACCGGTTGCCAATCGCCCCCGGCGAGGCGGGCGTGCTCGACCTGCCGTTCGACCTGCCCGCCGGGCCGCCGCCCGGCGCCGAATGTCTGCTCACCGTCTCGCTCAAGCTGGCCCAGGACACGCCGTGGGCGGGTCGGGGGCACGAGGTGGCGTGGGGGCAGTTCGAGCTGCCCGTCGAATCGTCGGAGCCGGCGCCCGCCGCATCCTCACCGCCGCCGACCTGCGAGGAGTCCCGCCGCCGGATCAGCGTGTCGGGCGAAGACTTCCGCCTGGTCTTCGACCGGGTGCGCGGCCGCCTGACCTCGTGGGAATACAAGGGCCGGGAGCTGCTCCGCCGCGGGCCGGCGCTCGCGTTCTGGCGGGCACTCATCGACAACGACCGGCCGGTTCAGGACCGCTGGATCGCCGACGGACTCCACCGGCTGCAGCACCGGACCGACGCGGTCGCCTGCGAGCAGGGCGACGGGGCGGTCATCGTCCGTGTGCGGTCACGCATCGCCCCGCCGATTTTGGCGAAGGCGTTCGTGTGTGAAGTCAGCTACACGGTCGCCGGTACGGGCGAAGTGCTCCTGGCGGCCCACGTCGTCCCCGAGGGCGACTGGGCGACCCTGCCCCGGGTTGGCTTCGAACTCGGCCTCGACGGCGGCCTCCGCCGGGCCGAATGGTACGGGCGCGGACCCGGCGAGTGCTACGTGGACAGCAAGCAGGCACAGCGGTTCGGCCGGTACGCCCTGCCCGTCGCCGAAATGGGCACGCCGTATGTCTTCCCCCAGGAGCAGGGCAACCGGACCGATGTCCGCTGGATGGCCTTGACCGGCGACGGCGTCGGGCTGTTCGCCGCCGGGGTGCCGCTGCTCGATTTCAGCGCTCTGCCGTACCGCACCGAGGACCTCGACCGCGCCCGTCATACCTGCGATCTGGTCGCCCGGGACGAGGTGACGCTGCATCTGGACCACCGCCACCACGGCCTGGGGAGCGGGAGCTGCGGGCCCGCGACGCTGCCTCGGTACCGACTGAACGCTGAGGCGTTCCGGTTCGCGTTCCGGCTTCGCGCCTTCTCGCCCGAGGAGCTCGATCCGGCCGTCCTGCATCGTCGGCCGCCCGATTCGGCCTGAGCCCCGCCCAGTGCCGCCGCCGCTGATTGACAGGCCGGAACGGCCCTGATACCATCCCGCGCCCATACGGGCCCGTTCCCCATCCGAGTGGTGTAAGCCGATGCGCGAGAGCGAACTCATCGTCCGGTTCCAGCCCGAGACGCGGCACGTGTACGTCCTTCCCGGCACCACGATTCTCGAGGCGGCGGACCGAGCGAACCTCATCATCGACACCCCCTGCGGCGGCCAGGGGACCTGCGGTCGATGCCGGGTCACCGTGACCGAGAACCCGCCGGAGCCGACCGCGGCCGAGCGGGACCACCTGTCGGACGACGAGCTCGCGTCGGGAGTGCGGCTCGCCTGCCAGGCCGAGGTCCACACCGGGATGACCGTCGAGGTGCCCGTCGAATCGCGGTTCTTCGGCCAGAAAATCCTCGCACACGGGACGGGGGCGGCCCGCGAGCTCGAGCCGTGCGTCGCCCCGGACCCCGACGACCGCTCGGGCCGGCTCTACGGCGCGGCGTTCGACGTGGGGACGACCACCGTGGTCGGCACGCTGCTCGATCTGAACACCGGCCGGACGCTGGCCGTGGCGGCCCGGCCCAACCCGCAGATTCCGCTGGGCGACGATGTCATCTCCCGCATCAACCACGCGGGCAAGGACGGCGGCGTCGAAGAGCTCCGACGGCCGCTGCTCGACACGGTAAACGAGATGCTCGCCGAGATGTGCGCGGAGGCGAAAGCTCCGGTCGAATCGATCTACGAGGCCGCGTTCGGGGGGAACACTACGATGCACCATCTCCTCCTCGGCATCGATCCGACGCCGCTGGGGCACGCCCCCTACGAGCCGGTCGTCGTGGACAGCCGGACGGTCCCCGCCGACGAGCTGGGCGTCCGCATCCGGCCCGGCGGACGGGCCTACACGATGCCGAACATCGCGGGGTATGTCGGCGGCGACACGGTCGGGGTCATCCTCGCGGCGGCGATGGCAGAGTACGACGGCGTCCAGCTCGCCCTGGACATCGGGACGAACGGCGAGATCGTGCTGGGCGGAGCCGAACGGCTCATCGCCTGCTCGACCGCGGCCGGCCCGGCGTTCGAGGGCGCCCGGCTCTACCACGGGATGCGGGCGGCGCCCGGGGCCATCGAATCGGTCCGGCTCGACCACGGCCTGCGAATCGGAGTCATCGAGGACGCTCCCCCGCGCGGGATATGCGGGTCCGGCGTACTCGATGCCATCGCCGTTCTGCTCGATGCGGGCATCCTGGACTCGACCGGCCGGCTCCTGACGTCCGACGAACTGCCGGATGAGGTGCTCGATGACCTGCGGCGCCGAATTACGGAGCACAACGGGGGGCCGGCGTTCGTCCTGGCAGGCGCGGACGACTCGGCGACCGGTCGGCCGGTCTGTCTTACCCAGCGCGACATCCGGGAGGTCCAACTGGGCAAGGGGGCGATCCGTGCGGGGACCGAGATCGTTCTGGGCGAGTACGGGGTGTCGATCGAGGGCGTCGACCGGGTGCTGGTGGCCGGCGCGTTCGGCAATTTCGCCCGCCCGAGCAGCGTGATCCGGATGGGCCTGCTGCCCGATATGCCGACGAGTAAGGTCGAGTTCATAGGGAACGCCGCCGGGACGGGCGTGCAGATGGCCCTCGCCGGGCGGCGGTGTCGCGAGCAGGCCGACCGAATCGCCCGGGAGACCGAATACATCGAGCTGGCCGGCCGGCCCGACTTCCAGATGAAGTTCGCCGAGGCGATGATCTTCCCCTCCCCCTGACCGCCGGTACTGGCGCGGCCCCCGGATGCCCGGTAAGATGAAGTTGAAGACGACCGACAACCAGAACGGGTTGAGAGACGATGGGCCATTTCGGCGGATATCAGAGGCGAATCCAGTTCGGCGGCGGGCTGACCCCGACGGTCAAGGCCCTGCTCATCGCCAACGTCACGGTGTTTGGGGTGCAGCTCCTCCTGCACGTGAGCGTCCCCCACATCTCGGAGCGTTTCCATGAGATGTTCGCCCTCATCCCCGCTCTCGCCATCGGGCGGCTGCACCTGTGGCAGTTCTTCACCTACGCGTTCCTGCACGAGGTGGTGAACGTCCTGCCGCTCCACCTGTTCTTCAACATGTTGTTCCTGTGGATTTTCGGCGGCGATGTCGAGCGGTCGCTGGGCAGGAAGCGGTTTCTCCACCTCTACTTCGGGGGCGTGCTGGCCGCCGGGCTGTGTATGGTGCCCATGTACCGGAGTGCGGTGGTGGGCGCGTCGGGCGCCGTGTTCGCCGTGATGGCGATCTACGGGCGGTTCTTCCCCCACCGAAAACTGCTCATCTGGGGGCTGTTCCCCATCAAGGCCCGAACGCTCGTCCTGGCGCTCGTCGGGCTTGAGATGCTCTTCCTGCTCACCGGCGGGCGCGGGAACGTCGCCCACCTCGCCCACCTCGGCGGATTCGCGTTCGGCTGGTTCTTCATCCAGCTCGAAAGCTCGGTCAAGACATACCGGGACAAACAGGAGAAAGACCGCGCCGACCGCGAGCGGGAGGAGGCACGCAAGGAACGCGAGAAGGTGGACGAACTGCTCGCCAAGGTCGGACGCGAGGGGCTGAACAGCTTGACCAGGAGCGAGCGCGAGTTCCTCAAGAAAGCGAGCAAGACCTATCGGAACTGAACAATGACCTGATGCTGCAAGCGTCGCCGGAGGTGTGAGGGAGGCACACGGACCGGCGATATTACCCGCACTTTTTCAGAAAGGAGCCGCAATATGGCAAGAATGCGACAGGTCGCACCGGACGAAGCAAAAGGCAAGTTGAAAGAGATTTACGCGAGCATCGAGAAGAAGTTCGGTATGGTGCCGAACACCTTCCAGGCGATGGGGACCAACCCGAGTTTCCTCGAGGGCATGATCCAGTTGAACAGGGCCGCCGGCAAGGCCCTCGACTTGAAGACGAAGGAGCTGATCCGAATCGCGGTGAGCACGGTGAACGACTGCGCATACTGCCTCGACGCCCATTTCGCAGCGGCGAAGCAGGCCGGTTGCAGCGATGAAGAGATCAGTGCCGCCGTCGAGACCGCCGTCGCCATGACCGCCTTTAACATCTTCAACCACGGCGCCGGCTGCGAGACGGACATCTCGCCCGAGTGACAGGTCCCAACATCGTCGGAAGAGAGCGGCCGCCCGTCCGTCCAGGCGGGCAGCCGCGCCGGAACCGAACCCGCCGGACAAAGGAGGAGAGCTGATATGACTGACGTACGGTCCGCACCCTACGGCTCCTGGGCCTCGCCGATCACCGCCGACCTCGTGGTGGCGGGGACGGTCGGCCTGAGCGAGCCGATGTTCGATGGCGACGACGTGTACTGGCTCGAAGTACGACCGTCGGAGGGCGGACGATACGTGGTGGTCCGCCGCACGCCCGACGGCGAGACGGCCGACGTGACGCCGCCCGAGTTCAGCGCCCGCACCCGCGTACACGAGTACGGCGGCGGACCCTATGTCGTCGACCGCGGGACCGTGTTCTTCTCCAACGACGAAGACCAGCGACTCTACCGACAGCCGGCGGGGGGCGAGCCGGAACCGATCACCCCCGAGGGGGCGTTCCGCTATGCCGACGGCGTCGTCGACGCCGAGCGCGGGCGCGTGGTCTGCGTGCGCGAGGACCACACCGGCTCCGACCGCGAGGCGGTCAACACCATCTGCTCCGTCCCCGTCGATGGGGCGGGCGAGCCGGAGGTGCTCGCGTCCGGGCACGACTTCTTCTCGACCCCGCGGCTCAGTCCCGACGGCTCGGCGCTCGCCTGGCTGGCGTGGGACCACCCCCGGATGCCGTGGGACGGCACCGAACTGTATGTGGCGGCGGTCAGGTCGGACGGCTCGCTCGGGGAGACGCGCCGGGTCGCCGGCGGGCCGAGCGAGTCGGTCCTCGACCCCGCCTGGTCGCCCGACGGGCTGCTCCACTTCGTGTCCGACCGGTCGAACTGGTGGAACCTGTATCGCGAGCGGGATGGGGCCATCGAGCCGCTGTGCGAGATGCCCGCCGAGTTTGCCGCGCCCCAGTGGGTGTTCCGCCGCCCGATGTATGCGTTCGCTGGCCCGGGCCGGCTCGTTTGCGCGTTTACCGAGAACGCCGAGTGGCAGCTCGCCGAGCTCGATACCGAGAGCCGGGCGCTTCGCCGGATCGACACCCCGTTTACCGACATCTCGTATGTGGCGGCGGCCGGCGGCCGGGCGCTCTTCCGCGGCGGCTCGCCCACCGAGCCCGCGTCGATCATCCGGCTGGATCTCGATTCGGGCGAGACCGAGGCCCTCCGGGCGTCCACCGGCCAGCCCGTCGATGCGGGCTACCTGTCCCGGCCGGAGCCGATCGAGTTCCCGACGGAGGGAGAGCGGACCGCTCACGCCCTGTTTTACCCGCCGACGAACGCCGATTTCGAAGGCCCGCCGGGCGAGCGGCCGCCTCTGCTGGTCAAGATACACGGCGGGCCGACCTCGGCCGCGAGCAGCGACCTCAACCTCGCGCTCCAGTTCTGGACGAGTCGCGGGTTCGCCGTGGTCGACGTGAACTACGGCGGCAGCACGGGCTACGGACGGGAATACCGCGAACGGCTGAAGAGCCGATGGGGGGTGGTGGACGTGGACGACTGCGAATATGCCGCCCGCTACCTGTCGGTGCGCGGCAGCGCGGACCCCGACCGGCTGGCCATCCGGGGCGGGAGTGCCGGCGGCTATACCACTCTCTGCGCCCTGACCTTCCGTGACGTGTTCAAGGCCGGGGCCAGCTATTACGGGGTGAGCGATGCCGAGGCGCTCGCAAAGGAGACGCACAAGTTCGAGTCCCGCTACCTCGACGGCCTCATCGCCCCTTATCCGGAAGGCCGGGAATTATATCGACAGCGGTCGCCGGTCCATTCCATCGAGAAACTCGATTGCCCGCTGATACTCTTCCAGGGGCTGGAGGACAAGGTCGTCCCGCCGAACCAGGCGGAGACGGTGTTCGAGGCGTTGAAGGGGAAGGGTATCCCGGTCGCCTACCTGCCCTTCGAGGGCGAGCAGCACGGCTTCCGAAGGGCGGAGAACATCAAGCGGACGCTCGAGGCAGAGCTTTACTTCTACTCGCGGGTGTTCGAATTCGAGCCGGCCGACGAGATCGAGCCGGTGGACATCGCCAACCTGTGAGTGCGCGGTGGCGGGATGGATCGCGTCAGTGAAGGTCCATCGCGAGCGCGTGGACCACGCCGTCCTGCGTCTTGATATATCCGACCCCCTCGGCATAGATGAACCCGTCACACGACCTGACGCCGGCGATGTGCCAGGTCTCGACCCCGGTCGTCGGGTCCACGGCGACGAGGCGGCCCTGGTCGGCCGTGTCGGCGTAGCACAGCCGGCCGTGGTGCAGAGTCATCGGCCCGCAGCCGGTCGCCGGTCGGGCCCAGGTCGGATCGCCCGTCGCCCCGTCAAACGCCCGCACTCCGTCACCGCCACGGACATAGACGGCGTCGCTGTGTGCCAGCAGGTGGCGGCCGCCATCCACCGGCCGGAGCCAGAGCACCCGGCGGGCCGACGTGTCGAAGGCGGCTAGTTGCCCGCCGCGCTCGGAGCTGATGAACAGGTGCCGCCCCGCAATCGCCAGGGTCGGCCTGCCCCCCTGCTCGATATCGACCGGCAGCGCCTGCTGCCAGGCCTCTTCGCCGGACCGGGTATCCAGAGCGGTGAGCATCCCGCCGCCGAACACGTACAGGAGGTCGCGGTTGGCGGTGAGGGCGAATGGCGTCCCGCCCTCCTCGATCCGATGCGACCACATCGCGTCGCCCGAGTGGGCATCGAGCAGGTGGACGGTGTCCCCGGCGACCCACGCCACCCGGTCGGAATCGATGGGCAGGGCCGCCGCCGCGTGCGAAGGATGAATCCCGCGGTGTGAGAATCGCCAGAGCGGTTCGCCGGTCGACTCGTCGAGCGCGACCAGGTCCACCTGCCGCGGCCGAGTCGATGACAGGCAGAACACCCGCTCGCCATCGTCGGCCAGGTGGCCGAAGGTCAGAACGCCCGATTGCCACCGGGTGGCCCCGGTCGCCGTGTCCACGGCCGCCACGTTGCTGCCGAACTCGGCGAGCCGGAGCAGGAAAATGGTATCGCAGCGGACCAGCATCTCGTCGGCGGACGACGCCCGGGCCGCCTGTGCGCCGGCGTGTTGCCAGCGTTCGGCCGGGCGTTCCACATCCGGCTCCGCCTCGGCGGCCGCCGTCGGGGGCACATCGGAAGCCGGGTCCCTGTGCCACAGCCCGGACAGACCAACTGTCAGGACGAGCAGGGCGGCGATCGAGGCCGCCGCGAGGCCGGCCCGGAGCAGTCTGGCACGCCGACGAGAGGCCGTCAGTTCGCGGCGGGCGGCCCAGCCGATCGACTGCCGCAGCTCGCGGCCCGGCTCTTCCGGGCGTTCCTCGGCCTGGACCCGGTCGATCAGTTCCCGGTACTCGCCCTCCATCGCCCGGCAGGACGGGCAGGACGCCAGGTGTGCCCGGACCGCCGCCTTTTCGCGCGGCTCGAGCCCGTCGAGCACCAGGAGTTCCAGTTCTTCGCGCACCTGTTGGCAATTCATATCAGTGTGTCCGAATCAAGTTTGCGTTCGTATCTATTACGCGCCGGACCGCATAACGGGGACACGATATTTGTTCTCGCCGGACATTCGGGACCGCCCGAATGATCGAATTGGAAGCCGCCCGCCACTTTCTTCTCATCAAAACCGGGCGAAACACGTCTATGAGACCCGGGCGGACCGTGCGATGCCGCGCAGCCGGCGCAGCCCCCGCTGGCCTCGTTTTTTCGCCGCAGCGTGCGAGATGTCGAGCGCGGCCGCGATGTCCGGGAAGGACATGTCGTGGACGATCCGGAGCCGGAGCACCGCTCGTTCTTTCTCGCCGAGCTGGTCGAGCAGACGCAGTCCTGGGAAGTCCGGCTCGGGAGCGTCGGCATCGGGAACGACGACCAGGTCCCGTTCCGCCGCCTCGGCCTCGAGCGCCGTCTGCTCGCGGCTGCGTCTGCGGAGTTTGTCACGGCAGATATTTCGGAGCAGAGAGTAGAACCAGGGGGCGAACGGCCGGGCCGGGTCGTACTGGTCGCGCTTTCGGATGACGCGGAGAAAGGCGTCCTGAACCGCGTCCTCGGCCGCTGCTCGGTCCTTCAGCATCTGCATGGCGACGCCGAGAGCCGGGCTGATGAACTCCTCGGCCAGCGCGTCGAACGCCTCGGCGTCATCGTGACGCTGAAACCGGGCCATCCGTTCCTCGGCTGTCGGGTCCGCCTGTTCCATAATCCCTTTTCGCGGTCGTCGTCTCGGCCCGGGGACCGATATCGCAAGGGCATTCTGCCCTATGATTCGAGTCCCCGTATCATTGATTCTATCGGTGGGTGAAATGTGGGGCAAGCCGGGGCGGGCTTCAGTCGCTGGCGGGTTGCCGGGCGGGCCGGTACACATCGGCCGGTTTCGTCTCGGGTTTGATCGTGGCGTCCTCTTCTTCCCCGGCCAATTCGTCGCCGTCCTGCACTCGCCACATCACAAGGCCCGCCGACAGCAACAGGACGACGGTCGTGAGGAGAAAGGGTGCGCGCAGGTCGATCCCGGCGGCCACATATCCGCCGGTGAACGCGCCGGCGCCCCAGCCGAGCCCTTTGAGGGAGGCGACAAGGCCGTAGGCCTTGCCCAGATGCTTGTCGTCGATAATCCGCCGGATGATGGCGTTGGCGCTGGGCATGATCCCGGCCGCGGCGAAACCATACATCGCTCGCAGCAGGTAGAACTGCGGGATGGTGTCTGCCAGTGCAAGGGCCAGGGTGATGAATGCCGCGAAGATCACGCTCCCGATGAGCAGTCGCTTATGGCCCCAGCGGTCGCTGACCCAGCCGAGCAGGCCGGCGGAGACCGCCGATGCGATGCCGGCCACGCCGATGATCCGGCCGGTCAGGGCTCTGACCCCTTCGTCGCTGCCCAGGATGTTGCGGAGGATGTAGGGGAAGATGGGCTGGAACGATGAGTTGGCGAACCGGATCAAGAACAGGGCGGCCATCGCGGCGACGAATCCGGTCGTGCCCAAAATCGTCCCCAGCGTGCCGAAATGCGTCTGTTTCGAGGGGGCGGGCTGTTCGAACTTTTCATCGGCGAACAGCAAGACAAGCAGCCCGGAGATGAGGAGCAGGCCGGCGGCGGTGAAGAACGCGGGCATAAAGCCGAGGTGCTCGGCAATCTCGCCGCCCAGGAACGGCCCCAGGCAGACGCCGAAGAACACCGCCCCCTGCATCATCCCCAGCGTCTGGCCCGACCTGTCCCGAGGCGACACACTCGCCACCAGGGCAATGCTCGCCGTGACGACCCCGGTCACGCACCCCTGCAGGATGCGCAATATGATGAGTTGGGTGACATTCTGGGCGAGGCCCATGAGAAAGAGGATGGCCACCCCGCCCCACATCGCCCGCAGAATCATCGGCTTGCGGCCGTAGCGGTCGGCGACAAACCCCCAGATCGGGGCCGCGACCGCCATGGTCAGGCCCTTCGCAGCGAGCATGATGCCGGACCACGACGAGAGCTGCTCCTGGGACATCTCGGGGTGGAGCTCGGCGATATAAAGTGGGAGGAGAGGGATGGCGAAGAAAAAGCCCGTGATCGAGAGAGTCTGCGCGATCAGGACCGCATAATAGGTTTTTCGCCACGGAGTCATGAAAACTCTCGGCGAAACAGCTCGGCGAAACTCGACATCATTTCGCGTTCAGAAGCTGATTATAATCACATTGCCCCGCGACGCAAGCGGAAAGGAGAAGCCACCGTAATGAACGGGAGATGGCTGCTTGGCGGTGCCGACGAAGATCAGTCGCTGGCGGGCTGCCGGGCGGGCCGGTACGCATCGGCCGGTTTCATCTGGGGTTTGGCCGGGGCGTCCGCTTCCTCCTCGGCCGGTTCGCCGCCGTCCTGTACGCGCCACAGCACCAGGCCCGCCGACAGGAACAGGACGATGGTGGTGACAATAAACGGGGCGCGCAGGCTGATGCCGGCGGCGATATACCCGCCGGTGAACGCGCCGGTACCCCAGCCGAGCCCCTTGAGGGAGGCGACCAGCCCATAGGCCTTGCCCAGGTGCTTGTCGTGGATGATATGCCGGATGATAGCGTTGGCGCTGGGCATAATCCCGGCCGCGGCGAAGCCATACAACGCTCGCAGCAGGTAGAATTGCGGGATGGTGCGAGCCAGGCCCAGGGCCAGTGTGGTGAACGCGGCGAAGATCACGCTTCCGATGAGCAGGCGCTTGTGGCCCCAATGATCGCTGAACCAGCCGAGCAGGCCGGCCGAGATCGCCGATGCGATGCCGGCCACGCCGATGATCCGACCGGTCAGCGCCCGGACCCCCTCGTCCGTGCCGAGAATGTCGCGGAGGATGTAGGGGAAGACCGGCTGGAACGACGAGTTGGCGAACCGGATAAAGAACAGGGCGGCCATCGCGGCCATGAAGCCGGTCGTGCCCAATATCGTCCCCAGCGTCCCGAAATGCGTCTGCTTCGAAGGGGCGGGCTGCTCGAACTGTTCGTCGGCGAAGAGAAACACAAGCAGCCCTGACGTGAAAAGCAGCCCGGCGGCGACAAAAAACGCGGGCGTAAACCCCACGTGCTCGGCGATCTCGCCCCCGAGGAACGGCCCGATGCAGGCGCCGAAGAACACCGCCCCCTGCATCATCCCCAGGGTCCGGCCCGACCGGTTCCGCGGCGTCACACTCGCCACCAGGGCCACGCTCGCCGTGACCGTCCCGGTCAGGCAGCCCTGCAGTACGCGCAAGATGATGAGGTGGGTGACATTCCGGGCGAGGCCCATCAGGATGAGAACGAGGACGCCGCCCCACATCGCCCGCAGGAGCATCGGCTTGCGGCCGTAGCGGTCGGCGACGAACCCCCAGATCGGGGCAGAGATCGCCATGGTCAGCCCGGCCGCGGCGATCATCCATCCGGACCAGACCGATTGCTGGGCCTGGGACATCTCGGGGTGGAGCTCGGTGATATACAGCGGCAGGAGAGGGATGGCGAAGAAAAAGCCCGTGACCGAGAGCGTCTCCGCGATCAGAACCGCATAATAGGTTTTTCGCCACGGAGCCATGAGAACTCTCGGTGCAACACGCCAGCGAAACCCAACACGAGCTCGCCATCAGAGAGCTATTATAAATGTGCTATGCACACACGCAAGCGCAAGCAGCACCGAAAACAGCATTCCCGGCGGCAAAGACGGGCAGGCGGGAGGCCTCGCCGACGGCTGTTCCCGCGCCGCACCCTGTCGAATTTTTCCGAACTGGGATGTCCCCGTCGGGCTCTTTCGCGCGTAATAGCTATAGAGATCAGGGAAACTTGATCTCCGCAGCCCCCGTCCCATCGGGACGGTTTTCCCGGAACGGGGGCTTGTGACCGTACCGAGCGGTGCTATAATGCAATTAGGCAAAACCGCACAGTGCGGTACGTAATGGCCGAGGTCCCGGCAATGGTGCCGGCAAAGAAACGAGGGATATTCGATGATGAAAAGCACAAGATTTGGCGTAATTGCGGTGGCTGTTGCCGCTTTGTTCGTGATGTCAACGGCGGTCCCGAGCGTCGCCCGGGCCTGTGCGGACAGTCAGTTCGCCCTGGCCGAGGAAGAGGACCTGCCCCCGTTCACATTTGTGCTGTTCTATGAACCGGGCAACGAGGCCGACGACGAGTCCCTGGAGACGCTCAAGAAGCTGAACGAAAAGTGGGAGGAGCGGGCGAACGTGGTGTTCGAGGCCATCGATGTGAGTACGGAGCGCGGCCGCCGGCTGGCCGAGTACTGGCAGGTCGAGGAATACCCGGTGACCTACGTTCTCGCCCCGACGAACTGGGCTCTGGCCGTATTCGAGGGGAAGCTCGATTTCGACGAGGCGGAGAAGCTGATGACTTCGCCCGGAAAGCAGAAACTGGCCGAAGCACTGGAAAAGCATACCGTCGCCTTCCTCGTGTTGGGCACCGAGGAGACAAACAAGTACGAAGAGATTCTCAATGCGGCGAAGAAAGCCCAGAAGGACGTGGCCAAGTGGATGGAGATCAAGTCGGAGATCGTCATTGTTGATCCGACCGACGAACGGGAGGCCAAGCTGCTGCAGAACCTCGGCCTCGATGGACCGCCGGAGAACGCACAGGTGTTCGTCACCTACGGCGA
>PUPC01000214.1 GCA_003553185.1 Planctomycetota bacterium
ATAATAAGGCCTCCCGATTTACGGTCGCCATTCTAGGAAAGCAGGGCCGCCGGTGCAACCTCACCGAGCAGGAAAGGGACTTGCGACCACACTCCATCGGCGCTATAGTGTCCTGGGTCAAGCACTCCCTGTTTTCGAGAGGTTATCAAGAATGAGAAGATTCATCTGCCCGGCTCTTGTCGTATTATCGGCCGTTTTCACGTCCGGCTGCGTATTCAATATCGGCGGGACGGTGGGCCGCTGCTGCCCGGACAAGGCCCCGCCTGCCGCCCCGAAGCCCGAGTATCAGCGGGCGGTGGAAGCGGTCTATCCCGCCCTGGTCCGGCTCGAGGTGGTCCGGCCCGAGTTCCGGAGCGGCCGAGAAGTCCGGGGCCAGACCAGCGGCAGCGGCGTCATCATCTCGCCCGAGGGCCACATCGTGACCAATCACCACGTGGCCGGCCGGGCGACCCAGGTCGTCGCCGTGCTGCCCGACAAGGAGGAGGTCCGGGCCCGCCGGATCGGGACCGACCCGATGACCGATATCTGTGTGCTCAAGCTGGAGGGCGACCGGACGTATCCCTACGCCCGGTGGGGCGACTCGTCGGAGGTAAAGGTCGGCGATACGGTCCTGGCGATGGGCAGCCCCGGGGCACTCTCCCAGTCGGTCACCGCGGGGATCGCCAGCAACGTCGATCTCGTGCTGCCCGACTTCTATCGGAGGGTGTGGGTGGACGACGAGGACGTGGGGGCGTTGGTGAAGTGGATCGCCCACGACGCGGCGATCTTCCCCGGTAACAGCGGCGGCCCGCTGGTCAACCTCGAGGGCGAGATCGTCGGGATCAACGAGATCGGGCTGGGGCTGGGGGCGGCGATCCCTGCCAACCTCGCCCGACAGGTCGTCGACGAAATTCTCCGCCGGGGACAGCCCGAACGAAGCCAGATCGGCATCGTCGTACAGCCGATGCTGGAAGGTCTCGGCAGGAGGAGCGGTGTGTTTGTGGGCGGCGTGCTGCCGGACTCGCCCGCCGAGCAGGGCGGGCTGCTGCCCGGCGACATCATCCTCTCGTACGCCGGCCAGTCGGTGACCGTCCGGTTCGCAGAAGACCTGCCCGACCTCAACCGGCTCATCGCGGCCACCCCCGTCGGCGACCGGGTGCGAGTGGTGGTCGAACGCGACGGCGAGCAGAAGACGTTGACCCTCCGGACTCAGCTCCGCGAGCCGGCCCGGGCGGAGCAGCGGGAACTCACCCACTGGGGGATGGCGGCACGCGACATCACCGAGACACGAGCGCGATGGATGAGGAGGGAATCCACCGACGGGGCGGTCGTCACCTCGCTGCGATCAGGCGGGCCGGCCGCCACTGCGAAACCAGCGATCAGCTCCGGCGATATCATCATCGCGGTCAACGGACACCCGATCACCAGCACCCAGGACCTCATCCGATACACCAACCGGATCGTCGAGGGCCAGGACGAGCAGGTGCCCGTGCTGGTCGACTTCGAGCGGGGCCGCCAACGGTGGCTCACCCTGGTAAAGGTGGGTGTCGAGGACCTGCCCACGCGGGTACCGGAGGTCCGGAGGGCCTGGCTGCAGGCATCGACCCAGGTGCTCACCGCCGACCTGGCCGAGGCGCTTGACCTGGAGGGGGTGACCGGAGTCCGCCTGACCGAAATCTTCGATGGCGGAAACGCCGACCGAGCCGGCCTGCAGGTGGGCGACATCGTGACCGCCGTCGAAGGCGAAGCCGTTCGCGCCGTTCGGCCCGAGGATGACGACGTGTTCCCGGCGATGATCCGCCGGCTCCGCGTCGGCGCCGAGGCCGCGTTCAGCGTCATCCGAGACGGCGAAGAGAAAGAGATCGCAGTCGAACTGGTCCGCAGCCCGATGGCACCGCGCGAGATGGAGCGATTTCGCAGGATGGATTTCGGGTTCAGCGCCCGGGACATCTCGGAGGAAGACATGCGCCGACGCCGACTCGAGGAAGACGCCGCCGGACCGGTCATCACGGATATCGAGTCGGGCAGTCTCGCCGAGGTCGGCGGCCTGCGGTCCGGCGACATTGTCCTTCGGATCGACGGCCGACCGGTGCCCACCATCGCCGAGCTCAAGAACATCATGGCGGACATCGAGGCGGAAGAGCCGGACCGGCTGGTCTTCTTCGTACGGCGCGGGATTATCACCGTGTTCGTCGAGATGGAGACCCCGTGGACGGAGGACGAGGAGGGCACGTAATCCGCGTGCCCTCGACCAACCGAGTGGACGGCCCCCCACCCCCTGGCGGGCGGCCGCGAGAAAGGAGGCAGCTATGCGACGTGGCTCAGGTCGGACTGTTGTGATGTCGATTGGATTGTTGATTGCGGCCCTGCTCTGGCCGGGCCCCGCCCGGACCGACGAACTGGCCGAGGCGACGCGGGGGATGGTCGAACAGTACGGCGACAGCGTCGTCACGCTGAAAGTTGTCGCCTCGGCCGGGGACCAGGAACATACCTACGAGGCGCAGGGGACTGTCCTCGACGCGTCCGGCCTGATTGTCGCCTCGAACCTCGCCGTGGACCCGTTCAGCCATTATCCCGGGGCGGATTCGGAGATAAAGAGCGTCAGCTTGATCCGCGAGGACGGGACCGAACTTTCCCTGGAACGCTTACTGCGGGACGAAGACCTCGACCTGCTGTTTCTCCGGCCCGATGGCGAGGAGGGCGACGAGGTCGAACTGAGCCACATCGATGTCGGTGACGAGGGCGCCGAGCTCGAACTGGCGGAACAGGTGATCGTCCTGTCACGCCTGGGGCCGACCGACGACCGGGAACACTCCGTCCTCATCGGGCGGGTCCAGGCGATCATCACCCGCCCGCGCAAAATGTACGTGGCGGGCACGCTCGGCGGGGTCGGCACTATGGGCGTCCTCGGTTCGCCTGCGTTCGACACCGAGGGCCGGCCGGTGGGCATTATAGTCGTCCGGCACTCGGGCAGGGATGTCCGGGGGCAGATCGGACGGGCACAGGACGCATACATGGCGGTCGTGTTGCCCATCGCCGAGATGAGCGACGGCATAAAGCAGGCGAAGGGGGAAGACCCGGACGAATGATCGCGGGAACCGTCGGACGAACTCGCTGCGGTGGGTGGACCGGCGAGCCGATTGGGTGGAATCGGATGTTGCGGTGACGACATGCGGCGGGGGCACCCGTTGGTCGGGCGCCCCCGCGATCTCTGCTCGGGTATCGTTTATTCGTAGACCGGCAGCCACAGGACATCGCCGGTGCTGATCTCGAACGGCGGTGCCAGCCCGCTGAGTTCGGCGATCGTCCGCCATTCCTTCCAGTCGCCGAGCTGCCGCCGTGCGATCTCCATGATGTCCTTGATGTCGTTGGGCCGGACGACGTATCGTTCTCTGCCCACCATCTCCCGCTCGGTCGCGGTTCGATCGGTGGTAGTGCGGGTGGGCTCATCCACGCTGACCGATTCTCCGCGTGGAGGCATCTTCAGCTTCTGGTCGGCGTGAATGGAATACGGCTCCGACAGGTCGTTGAGGGCGGCGATCTCGCGCCACCTTCGGGCTGTGCCCAGTTCTCGCTGCGAGATCTCGGAAATAGTGTCGCCCGATTTCACGGTGTATTCCCAGATGTCGTCCTGACTGGCATCGGTGGACTCCCGGGTGGCGACGGTCCGTTCGGATTCCCGCTCCCGATCCGGTTCCGTCTCGCGCTCCTCTTCCGGCTCATCGGCGGGAGTCCGGTCCGGGGTTCGACGTGTTTCCGGTTCCTCTGGCTCCTCTGTCCGTGTCCGATCCGGACGTTCCGGTCGGGTTTCGTCCCAGTCTCGGGTCAACTGACCGAAGTCTTCTTCGAACGAGCGGTCCAGGAAATCGAGATCGGGCTCGAGGCTCTCGGCCGGAGGCGTGGTTGCATCCTCCATAGAGATTTCCGCCTCGCCGCGGTCCGGGTCCCCCTGGACCAGGATGATGACCAACAATCCGACTACAATCAATACAACAACGATTCCAATTTTTGCGTCCCTGTTCATGTCCCTCTCCTAAAACTGCTTTACCTGCCCAAAGCGGGGAATCACAGGCCCCCAGTGACGCGGATGCCACACACGACACCCGTGTTTGTTCCATTATTCTATATCGTCATGGAAGAGGCCCGAACTTGAGCGGTTTTCGCGGAAGAATCAGGAAAGTTTCACACCGAGAAGCGGCGGAGCCGGGGAGGTCGGCGAGCGGTATTTCAACCCGACCGGACGTGCTCCGCGATGAGGGTGAGCGGGGTCGAGTCGGTGATTCGCACGGTGACGAATTCGCCGGGCTGGGGCGGGGGGCCTTCGGGCCGGGGGAAGACCGCGATGTCGTTGCCGCGCGTGCGGCCGGTCAATCGGTCGGGGTCGCGCTTGCTTGGGCCTTCCACCAGCAGCTCGAACTCGCGGCCTTCCTTCGCGCGGTTCTGTGCCCGGGCGGCCTCGTCCTGGGCGTCCAGCAGTGCCTGGTTGCGCTCCTTCTTCACCGCGTCGGGCACGTCGTCCGCCATCTCGGCGGCCCGGGTGCCCGGCCGGGGCGAATACTTGAAGATGAAGCACTGGTTGAAGCCGCCGTCCCGGAGAAGTTCTGTTGTCGCCGCGAAGTCCGCGTCGGTCTCGCCGGGGAATCCGACGATGAAGTCGCTGGCGATCTCGACGCCGGGGATGCTCTCCCGGGCGGCCCCCAGCCGCTCGCGGTAGAACTCGGCGGTATAGCCCCGGTTCATTGCCGACAGGATGCGGTCGGCCCCCGACTGGGCGGGCATATGCAGGTGCTCGCAGACCGAGGGCAGCCGCTCGACGGCGCGGAGCAGCCGGTCGGAGACGTCGGCCGGATGAGAGGTGATGAACCGCAGCCGCCGCAGCCCCGGAACCCGGTCCAGCCGCTCGAGAAGCCCGGCCAGGTCGGTCTCGTCGTGCCGATAGGCGGCGACATTCTGGCCGAGGAGCGTCACCTCGACGCAGCCGTCGTCAACGAGGCCGCGCACCTCCCGCTCCACCTTGTCGGGATGGCGGCTGACCTGGCGCCCTCGAACGTATGGGACGATGCAGTAGCTGCAGAACGAGTCGCAGCCCCGCATAATCGACACGAACGAGCGGAACGGCTCGGGCCGGAGGCCGGGCTTCCTGTCGATGGTTACGTGTTCATCGTCGGTGGCCACAATCCGTTCGCCGGCGCTCCGGGCACGCTCGGCCAGCCGGGGCAGGTCGGTGAATCGGCGGGTCCCGCAGACGACATCGAGGTAGGGATAGCGGGCGAGCAGTCGGTCGCCCTCGCGTTGTGCCATGCAGCCCATCAGCACGAGGACCAGGTGGGGGTCGCGCCGTTTGGCCGCCTTGAACCGGCCCAGGTTCGACAGTGCGCGGTCCTCGGCGTGCTTGCGGACGCTGCAGGTGTTGATGACGATGGTGCCCGCCCGGTCGGCGTCGGGGGTGGTGGCGATGCCCTGTTCCTCGAACCGACCGGCGGCCAGCTCGGAGTCGAGCCGGTTCATCTGGCATCCGAAGGTGAGGAAACAGACTTTGTTCGGGTCGCGTTCGGGATGGGCCATACTCACGAGTCCGACGGTTTCAGGAAGTCGAGGGCGCGGCGGGCGGCGTCGTCGGGGTGGACTTCGGTCCCGCTCAGGTCCACGGTCAGCCAGCCGTCGTATTCCGCCTCGTGGAGAGCGGCGAAGACGGCGGGGAAATCGACGAGGCCAGTGCCCGGCACGACGACCGTGCCGTCGTCGTCGACGTCGCGCAAGTGCACGTGACGCAGGGCGGGGCCAAGGCGAAGCACGACGGCGGCGGGGTCTTCGCCCGCCCGCAGGCAGTGTCCGGTATTGATTTCGGCCCCGACCTCCTCGTCGTCCACGGCTTCGAGAATCCGCAGAGCGTCCTCGGCGGTGCGGATGAGCAGGTCCGGCTGGGGGCAGATGAGCAGGGGCGGGCACTTGTCCTTGGCCGCCGCCTGGGCGATTTCGCGGAGCCCGTCGCGAAAGTATCGGAGCGCGTCGTCGGGATCGACCTCATCGGTCGGGCCGCCCCCGATGGTGCTGACCGTCGGCGCACCCAGGTCGATGGCCAGCTCGCCGGCATCGAGTGTGTGCTGGACGCGCTCGGCCCGGAGGACGCGGTCGGCCTCGATCCAGGAGGGGCGCACCGCGTCGCGGATGGCGGTCATCGGGCCGGCGTTCACGTTGGACACCGCCAGCTTTCGCCTGGCCAGCTCGGCGCGAAGCTCGTCCCGGCCCGACTTGTCGAGGGCCGGCGGATAACCGTGCGGGATGTCGGCGACGACTTCGATCCCGTCGTAGCCGGCGAGGGCGACGTGGCGGACCGCTTCGGTGAGCTTGTACCGGCGGTAGGCGCCGGACGAGATGGCGAACGTATTCAACAGACGAACCCTGACGCTTCGAGGACTAGGAATGCCAGCGTCCGGGCACCGGCCGCGAGCCGACGCAGGTCGATCTGTTCGTCGGGGCCATGGGCCAGGTCGGGCCGGCCGGGGCCGAACACGATGACGTCCCGGTCGGGGAAAAAGTCGGCGAAAATGCGGGCGTCGCTGCTCCGGCTCGAACCGGCCGGCGGCGCGGCGGGAACGCCGGCTCGCTCTGCCGCCTGCTCGGCGTACACCGCCAGAGCGGAGTCGCGCGGGCGGTCGAACGCATCGTTGTGCCGCCGCTCGAACGTCACCTCGGCCCGGGGCAGGGCCGACCGGGCGGCGCGGCCGATCCGGTCGCACACCTCCTCGACGCCGTGGGTGGGCAGGAAGGTCTGGCTGCCCTCGACGACGAGCGTGGGGGCGCTGTGGCCGGCCAGCCGAATGTCTACGGCCTTGTTCGGCTCTCTCAGGTCGGCCAGATCGAGAATCACATACGCCGCCTTGACCGCGGCGCTGTCGCACCGGTCCGGCCGGTTCACCTCGTCCGGCCCGCCGTGGAGCGTGATCCGGCAGCATCCGTCGGCCAGAGGTTCGACGGACAGATGTCGGTGCGGGTCGGCCGTCCCGGGCTCCGGCGGCTGCTCGCCGTAGTCGGCGACATACTGGTCGACTGCCCGGCGTGCGACCTGCTCGACGGTCGCCAGGTCGAGGTCGGAGCGGACCTCGAGCTCGATCCGGTCGTTGACCCGGGCCGGCCCCGAGCCGAACGGGCCGATGATCCCGTGGTTGGTGAGCACCGGTCGGTCGGGGAAGAGCGGATGGTCGCTCTCCTCTCGGATGGCATTGCCCGCCTCTTCGAGCGCGATGACGAGGTCGGCGGCGGCCTCGGCGGCCCGGTCGGGCGGGACGGGCAGGTCGGCCCGGTACCAGACTTCGCCCGGGGCCGCGGTACAGATGCCGAGTTCGGTCGGCTCGCAGACCACGACGCCGCCGACCGGGAACGCGTCGTCCTCGGCGATCGAGAGCGTGCCGTTGCCGCCCGCCCCGCCGTCGATGACGAACTGGCAGCACAGGTCACGGCACAGCCGCACGTTGTGGGTGTCTCGGACGTGCCGGAGCAGCCGCAGTGCGGCGATGATGGCGGCGGCCTGTCCCTTGCCGTCGCAGGCCCCGCCGGCCCGGACGGCGGCTCCATCACGGGTCGGCTCGCGATGAGGCGGGGCGGCGTCGATATGGGCGTTGAGGGCGAGTGCGATCGCCGGCGGTCGGTCGGCCTCGGCTTCCTCGTCCTGTGTCGCCTGGGGCAGGAGTGCGACCAGGTTGCCGCGCTCGGCGTAGGCCGCGTCGACCGGCGGCGGTTCCTGCCCGTCGCCGGCGGCATATCGGGGCGGGGTGTAGGCCAGGTGTTCGGCGATTTCGGGCAGGATGGGGTGCAGTTCGATGGTGATCTCGTCGCCCCAGTCGGCGGTCAGGGCGTCGTCGATCACGTCGAAGCAGGCGTCTTCGGCGGCGGCCAGGCGGTCGAGCTCGGCCCGGGGAGCGGTGTCGATTCCCGTCAGGCCGGCGACCAGGTCGGCGAGCTGTTCGATGAACTCCGGGCTGTTGCCCAAGCGATCGATCTCGTCGCGGATGGCGTCGGGGATCGAGCCAGCGGCGGAACGGGCGCGGATGGTCCGGGCCGTCTTATCCCGTTCGTCCTGAGCGACGGTGGCGTCGATCTCGCGGATCAGCTTGATGTCCCGTTCCGGCGACCGGTCCAGCACGAAGGTGATGACCGGGGTGAACCGGAACGCGGTCTCCTCGGAGAGCCGGCCCTGGATGAACCCCCGGGCGTTCTGGAGCGCGCTGCGGGCGAGGTTCTTCTCCTTCTCCGTGCCGAATACCGAGAAGCCGACCCGTGCCGTTTTCAGGTCGGGCGCGACCGTGACCTCGGTCACCGTGACGAACCCGCAGCGGGGGTCCTTGATCTCCTGGCTGATGATTCGGCTGACGACCTGTTTGGTCTCGCGGGCGACACGGGCAAGCCGGAACCGACTCATACCGAAAAGACCTCCATATCGGACGCGGCCAGCTCGGCGTTCCGGCCAATCCGGGCCATGTTAGTGATTTGGTCGAGGACCGATCGGACATACGTCCCGTCCCGCCCGATCACGGCCACGCCCAGCACGGCGGACCGATAGTCGTCGTGTGCTTCGACCTCGGCGATGGAGGCGTTGAACCGGTGCCGGGCACGGTCCTTGAAGCTCTTCACGACGCGGCGCTTGTCCTTGAGCGAGCGGGCACCCCTGATAACGAACCGGATGCGGAGTGTGCCGACAGTCATTGTGCTCTCTCGTCGTGTGGGCCCGTGGGGCCGGTCAGAGGGTCCGGGCGATCTCCTCGACGCGATAGGCCTCGATGACATCGCCCTCCTTGACATCCTCGTACTTGGCGATCTTGAGGCCGCACTCGGTGCCCGCCTGTGCCTCGGTGATGTCTTCCTTGACCCGCCGGAGCGAGTCGATCTCGGCCCCGTCCTGGATCACCACGCCGTCCCGGGCGATCCGGAGCCGGGCGTTGCGGGGGATGCTCCCGTCGGTCACCCGGCAGCCGGCGATGTTGCCGATCCGGGAGTGCCGGAACACCTGGAGCACCTGGGCGTGGCCGATTACCTCTTCGCGGCGCTCCGGTGGCAGCAGCCCGCTGAGCGCGGCCCGCATGTCCTCGACCGGCTGGTAGATCACCTGGTAGGACCGGATGTCCACGTTCTTCTCGTCGGCCAGCATCCGGGCGCGGTTGTCGATCAGCACCCGGTAGGCGATGATGATCGCGTCGGAGGCGTCGGCCAGCACCACGTCGGACTCGTTGACCGAGCCGACGCCGCTGTGGAGAATTCGGATTCGGACCTCATCGGTGGACAGCCCGTTGAGCTTGTCCTTCAGCGGTTCGAGCGACCCGTTCACGTCGGCCTTGAGGACGACGTTCACCTCACCGGCCTCGCCTTCCTTGATCTTCCCGAACAGGTTGTCGAGGGTGATGTGCTCGCGCTGCTCCATCAGGGAGCTCACCCGGGCGCGATGCTCGCGGATTCCCGCCACCTTCTGCGCCCTCTGCAGGTCGTCGACCACGAGCATCTGGTCGCCGGCCTCGGGCACGTCGTTCAGCCCGGCGATCATCGTAGGCCGGGACGGCCCCGCCTCGGTGAGTTCCTTGCCCGCGTCGTCTTGCATCGAGCGCACCCGGCCGAACGTCGCCCCGCACAGGACGATGTCGCCCACCCGGAGCGTACCCTCGCGGACCAAGACCGTTGCCACCGGCCCCAGCCCCTCGGCCATGTGGCCCTCGAGCACCGAGCCGAGGGCCGACTTGTTCGGGTTCGCCTTGAGCTCGCGGAGTTCGGCGACGAGCAGGATCATCTCCAGCAGGTCGTCAATGCCCTGGCCGGTCTCGGCCGAGACCTCGACACAGGGGACATCGCCGCCCCACTCCTCGAGTTCGAGCCCGGCGGCCCCGAACTCGGGCTTGACCCGGGCAGGGTCCGCCGCCGGGAGGTCCATCTTGTTGAGGGCGATGACGATGGGCACCTCGGCGGCCTTGGCGTGCGATATGGCCTCGCGAGTCTGGGGCATCACCCCGTCGTCGGCGGCGACCACGAGCACCGCGACGTCGGTGCAGTCGGCCCCGCGGGCCCGCATGGCGGTAAACGCCTCGTGGCCGGGCGTATCGAGAAACGTGATGTGCTTCCCGTCTTGGGCGTCCACGGTGTAGGCGCCGATGTGCTGGGTGATTCCGCCGCTCTCGGTGTCGATGACCCGCGTGTCGCGGATGCGGTCGAGAAGCGAGGTCTTGCCGTGGTCCACGTGGCCCAGCATGGTGACCACGGGGATGCGGGGCTCGAGGCCCTCATCGCTCTCGGCTTTGGCCTGCCGTTCGACTTCCTCCTCGATGGACTCCTGCTGCTTGATCTCGATCTCCCAGCCGTATTCCAGGCCGACCATTTCGACCATGTCCTGGGGGATCGGGTTGTTGATGGTGATGACCAGGCCGTTTTCCATCAGGGTCCGTATGATCTCGTTGGCCCTGACGCCGATGGCGGCGGACAGGTCTCGCACGGTGATCGGGTGGGTGAGCGTGGCCTTGCGGTCGGCCTCGGGTTTGTCCTTGGGCCTGGCGGTAGTCTCCTGTTTCTGCTGGCGACGCCGCCTGCCCGGCCTCTTGGGCCGCGCCCGGCGCTGATAATCGACGCCCGAGCCGGCCATCCGGTCGGAATAGGTCCCGCCCGAGGTGAAGTCGGTGAAGGTCATCTTGCTGTCGCCCCCGCCTGACTTTCGGGCCTTCTCTTCCTGTTCCTTTTTCTTGCGCCTTCGCTCCCGGCGGCTGGCCGGTTCCGGCGGCGGGGTAGCCCCTGCTGTCTCGGGCTTGGCCGACTTGGGTTTCCCCTGTGCCGGTTTCTTCCTGGGTTTTTTCTTCGGCTCGGCCTTCTGCGGAGGGACCTCGCGTCGAGCGAGTTCCTCGCGCATCATACGTGCTTCCCCCTCGCTCAAGCTGTTCATATGCTTGGTGATTCGCACAAGACCCCTCTTCTGACACTCCTTGATGAGGTCTTTGCTGCTCATCCCGAGCTCTTTTGCCAGGTGATGTACGCGGATACCCAAGTTGCTCCTCCGTCCGTTATGATCTCTCGTGAGCGCTTTCGTCTGACTCTCGGGCCTCGACCTCCGCCTCCTCGCTTGGGGCGGTGTCTGCGATGCCCGATTCTTCTTCCTGCGGTTCCGGTTCGTCTGCCTCTTCGGTGTCGCTTGTCTCTTCGGTCGACTCGGCTTCCTCCGGTTCTTCCTCTACCGAAGTGTCGGCCTCCTCCGGCTGCTCGTCTTCGGCCTCTGCGGGATCGGCCTCTTCTTCCGGCTGCTCGTCTTTGGCCTCTGCGGGTTCAAGGTTTCTCAATTCGGCCGGCATGTCCATCGCCGCCTCATTGAGGGCTTCCGCGAGCCGCCGGTCGGCCTCGTCCATCGCCGCCTTCGCGGCCTCTTCCTTCGTGGGCGGCTCTCGTTTGGGCTTATCCTTCTCCTCGCGGGCCAGCTCGCGCTGCCGGGCGACGTATTCCCGGGCCCGCTCGATGATCGGGTTCGCCAGGGACTCGCCGAGCCCTTCGACGGTAGCGATGGCTTCGGGGGATGCGCCGGCGAGTTTCTTCATCGAGAACCCGGCCCCAAACAGCTTGCTGATGGTCTTCTTGCCCACGCCCTCGACGTCGGAGAGGGCCTCTTCCATGTTCGCCAGTTCGCCGTCGAGTTCCTCCTGGCTCATCACGTCGATATCCCATCCGGTGAGCTTGGCGGCGAGGCGGACGTTCTGGCCCATCGAACCGATGGCCCTCGAGAGCTGGTCCTCGGCGACGATGACCCGGGCCAGCCCGGCGGTCGGGTTCAGGTAGATCGCCTCGATCTCGGCCGGGGTGAGGGCGTTGGCGATGAAGATGTCGGGCTGATCGCTCCAGCGGACGATGTCGATCTTCTCTCCGCCCAGCTCGGCCACGATGTTCTTGATCCGGGTGCCCCGCACGCCCACGCAGGCGCCCACGGCGTCGACCTTGGTGTCGACCGAGTACACGGCGATCTTGGTCCGGTAGCCCGGCTCGCGGGCGAGCGCCTTGATCTCGATGATCCGCTCGGAGATCTCGGGCACCTCGAGGTCGAACAGCCGTCGGATCAGGGCGGGGTGTGTCCGCGACAGGATGATGGTCACGTTGCCGCCTGTCTTCTTCACGTGGCATACGTAGCACCGGATGCGGTCGCCCACCCGGTAGGTCTCGTCTTTGATCTGCTCGCGGCGGGGGATGATCCCCTCGGCCTTGCCCAGGTTGACGATCACCGTCCCGTCTTCGATCCGCTGGACGGTCCCGGTGACGATGTGGTGGAGGCGGTCCTCGTAATCGTGGTAGATCACGTCCCGCTCGGCCTCGCGGACCTGCTGAGTGAGCACCTGCTTGGCCGTTTGTGCGGCGATGCGGCCGAGCACTGCCGGATCGATCTGCTCGCCGGTCTGGTCGTTGACCACCTCGCCGGTTTCCCGGTCCACGGTGACGCTGATGTCTTCATGTCCGCCCAATTTCTTGCGCAGGGCGGACGCCAGGGCGTCTTCGAGCGCCTCGAAAAGGACATCGAGCGAGATGTCCTTCTTGCGGTGAATGCTGTCGAGATATCGCAGTAGTTCGCGGTTCATAGTCCAAGTCCAATTCAGTAACCTGCCCGGGCGGGCTGTTGTCGGTGGATCGGCTCCGCCGGGCGGCCGGTCGACTATTCTTTCGGTGGCTGGCCCCGGTGGGTCAGCGAGACGTTCTGTCCGGTCTCCGGATCAAAGAGGTGGGTCTTCTCCACGTTGATACGGAGACCGACGACGTCGTCCACCGCTACCTTCTGGTGAGCCGGGGCCTTACAGATGAGGTCGTGGTAGTCGGTGGTCAGGTAGATGATCATCTCGTTGCCGAGCGGTTCGACCACGTTCACCGTGGCCTTCACCCCGTCCTCGGGGGAGCCGAGCGACAGGTCTTCGGGCCGAACGCCCAGGGTCACGTCGCGGCCGGGCAGATCATCGGCGGCCTGCCGAGCCCAGTCGGGCAGCCCGATCCGGGCCGCGCCGGCATTGAACACGAACTTGCCGTCCTGCTGCTTGATCCTTCCGTTCGTCATGAAATTCATCGGCGGCGTCCCGAGGAACCCGGCCACGAATTCGTTGACCGGTCGATCATATAGCTCGAGCGGGCTGGCCAACTGCTGGATGACCCCCTCGTTCATCACTGCGATACGGTCGCCCAGGGTCATCGCCTCGACCTGGTCGTGGGTGACGTAGATCATCGTCTTGGCCAGCCGGTTGTGGAGCTTGTTCAGCTCCGCCCGCATGCTCACCCGGAGCTTGGCGTCCAGGTTCGAAAGCGGCTCGTCGAACAGGAAGACCGCCGGTTCGCGGACAATCGCCCGCCCGACGGCGACCCGCTGCCGCTGCCCGCCCGACAGGGCCTTGGGCTTGCGGTCCAGCAGGTTCTGGATGCCGAGCAGCGCGGCCGCCTGGTTCACCCGCTCCTGGATTTCCTTCTTCGGGACCTTCCGGAGCTTCAGCCCGAACGCCATGTTCCTGTACACCGACATGTGCGGGTACAGGGCGTAGTTCTGGAAGACCATCGCGATGTCCCGGTCCTTCGGCGGGATATCGTTGACCACCCGGTCCCCGATCCGGATCGTGCCCCGGGTGACGTCCTCCAGCCCGGCGACCATGCGCAGAGTGGTCGATTTTCCACAGCCCGATGGCCCCACCAGCACCAGCAGTTCCTTGTCCGCCACGTGGATGTTGATGTCACTGGCGGCGAGGACATCGCCCGGGAACACCTTCGTCACGTTGTCGAGAACCACATCAGCCACAACCGGTTCCTCGTTCTGCGGGGAAAACGACTATCTGCCGGCGTCCGCCCCGGCACACACGCCGGGGCCGATTGCGTTCGGGTGACCTTCCTGGCCGAAAAACCCGAATTCATTATAAGCCCGCCCATGAGGGTGTCAAGTCACCGAATCCGCCGAGTTTCCGGCACGTAGAACGCAAGCGGGCCCGGCGGCCTGATCGGGAGAGGGGGCGGTGCGGTGGAGACGTCTTCGGCCCCGTGAAAGACCCGGGGGGAGTGGCCAGGGCTTTCGGGGATGGGGCCAACCCGCCAAACTAACGAACCGCTTTACGCGGAATCCGGAAGGTTAGGGGGAAACGTCAGTTTGCGGGCGACATCCCACCGCACCAGCAACAATATACCAAAACCGCGCTTCCCGCGCAAGCGCAGCTAAGCCGAATTCCGGAAACGCGCAGGTGCATGGTATCCACTCTGCTGAGGCGGGCGGAAGCCGCATGACCCGGAGTTGTATGGGGTTACTTACGGCCGGACTCGAGGCCGGCGAGCTTCGGACAACGGAGCTGGAACGAGCCGCGGGGTAAGCGTGCCGAAGTGGCTCTCAAGTTTGGCCGGGCCGCACTGTTGACTCTACGGAGATGCGCGGCTACACTTAAAACAGAAATGATCAGGCGGAATTTGTCGGCGGGGGATGAAATGGGCCACAACAATGACGGCTCGAACGTGAATCTCGACCCACATGGCGTGAGGTCGGCCGGGATGAAGACGGCCGGCGATGGCCGGGCGGCGGAACTCCGGGACAAATCGGAGCGCCTGGAGACGCTGACCCGCATCTCCACGACGGCGGTCTCCACCGACGAGCTCGACCGTGTGCTCGAAACCGTGGTCTCCGAGTTGGCCCGGTTCCTCACCGTCAGCTATGTCAGCGTGGCCGTCCTCGAACCGCCCAAGCGGACCTACCAACTGATGGCGTCCTCCGTGTCAGACCCTGAAACCGGCGAGCTGACCACGGAGAGCACCGACGACCGGTTCCCGCTGGCCGGGTCCGCCGTGCAGCACGTCGTCGGGACTCGAATGCCCGTGATCCGGCACGACCTGGCCGAACAGGTCGCCGGCGGCGGCTTTCCCGAGGAACAGCGGCTGGCGGACGCCGGGATGGCCGCGTGCGTCTTCATCCCGATGATGGGCCGCCGGGGGATCGACGGGGTGCTGGTCATGGCGAGCCGCGAACGGCTCGACCTGACCGCCGACGACTTGAGCTTCCTTGAAACGGTCGCCGAGCAGATCACCGGCGTACTGGACCGGGACAGTTATCGGCAGCGGCTCCGCAAGCGCCGGGGGCGACTGGCCATCATCAACCAGATCGGCCGCAAGACGATGGCCCAATTCGACCTGATCGACATGCTGGACGACACGGCGAGCTCGATCCAGCGGTATTTCGGCTACTTCGACGTCGGCATCTTCCTGGTGGACGACAGCGTGGGCGATGTGGTGTTGATGGCACAGGCGGGCGGCTACCAGGAACTGACCACCGTCGGCTATCGGCAGAAGATCGGGACTGGCCTCGTCGGCACCTGTGCGGAAACCGGCGAGACCATCCTGGCCAACGACGTCACCCAAGACCCGCGGCGGGTGGTCGCGTTCCCCGGCGAGGCGACCATCGGGGCGGAACTGTGCGTCGCGCTCCGCACCGGCGACAACATTATGGGCGTGCTCAACGTCGAGAGCCGGGAGGTGGGCGCGTTCGACGAGGAGGATGTGGACGCCCTCGAGACGTTCGCCGGCCAGATCGCCCAAACCATCGACAACGCCCGGCTCTACGAGGAGACGCGCCAACTCAAGGAGTTCAACGAGAACGTCATCCGGACCATGCCGGCCGCCCTGGTGGTCGTCGACCTGGACCTCCGGGTGCAGATCGTGAACGAGACCTTCTGTCGGTTGCGCGGCCGCCCGCGCGAGGACGTGATCGGGGCCGACATCTCCCAACTGTTCGCCCCCCGGCTGCTCGGGGAGGGCGGCCTGGTCGCGGCCATCCACAAGGCCCTCGACGAGGGCGAATCGGTCGACATGCCCACCATCAAGGGGGTTATTCCGGGCAATGCCGACCGGTTGTTTCACCTCCACGTTGCCCCCGTCGGCCTGGGGACCCGGCAGTGTGCGATGGTCCTGCTCGAAGACGTGACCCGGGCGGTCGAGCACGCCTACCAGCTCTCGATGCTGCGGCAGATCAACGAGGCGGTGCAAACCACGCTCGACCTCAAGCGGCTGCTGCGGCTGGTCCTGACCTGTGTCACCTCGCGCCAGGCGCTGGGGTTCGACCGGGCAATCCTGCTGATGGTGAACCGGGCGACCGGCCACCTGGAAGGCCGGCTGGCCGTCGGCCCCGACGACCCGGACTCGACCCCGGCCGCCCACGACGAGATGGGCGAGTATCGGCAGTCATTCAAGGAGGTCCTGCGCGATGCGAAGGACGACCGGCCCGACGAGGAGCTGCCCCTGTACCCCATCGCGTCGCAGTTGAAGCTCTCGCTCCACTCGGACGAGCTGGTGGTCCGCTGCGTCCAGGAGAAACGAGTCGAGCACGTGACCGACGCCCGCAGCGACGAGCGGGTGAGCGACTCGTTCCAGTCGATCATCGGCTCGAACCACTTCGTCGCCGTCCCCGTGATCGCCAAGGACGAGGCGGTCGGCCTGATCGTCGCCGACAACCTGCACAGCGAGGCCGAGATCACCTCCGACAAGATCGAGCTTCTGACCATCTTCGCCAACCACGCCGGCCTGGCCATCGAGAACGCCGAGGCATACGACGCCCTGCACAAACAGATCTCCAAACTGCAGGAGGCGTATAAAGAATTGAGGGCGACCCAGGACAAGCTGGTGCAGAGCGAGAAACTCGCCGCGGTCGGAGAGGTCGCCGCCCACGTCGCCCACGAGATCCGCAATCCGCTGGTCACCATCGGCGGGTTCGCCCGCAGCATGCGTCGACAGATCGGCGACGACCACCCCTGCTCACACAGCGTCCAAATCATGATCGACGAGGTGAGCCGGCTCGAAAAGATCCTCGCCAACGTGATGGACTTCAGCAAACCGTCGGCACCGTGGAAACGGCCCAGCCGGCTCAACCAGATCATCGACAACGTCTGTGTCCTGCTGGCGGACGCGGCCGAGGCCGCCGATGCCGAACTGAACAAGGACCTCGCCCCCGACCTGCCCCTGGTGATGATCGACGCCGAGCAGATCAAGCAGGCACTTCTCAACATCGTCAAAAATGCCCTCGAGTCGCTCGGCCCCGAGGGCGGCCAAGTCGACATCTCCAGCCGGCTGGAAGACGGAGCGGTCCGGATCGACATCAGCGACACCGGCAAGGGCATCCCCGAGGACACCATCTCCAAACTGTTCGACCCGTTCTTCACCACCCGGCCCGACGGGACGGGCCTGGGGCTGGCCGTCACCAAAAAGATCATCGTCGATCACGAGGGCGATATCGAGGTGAACAGCAAGCTGGGCGTGGGGACCACGTTCACCATCACACTCCCCGCAGATATACCCGCCAAATCGGCCCGCCGAGGATCGGCATCCAACGCGAAAGCAACACCGAAACCAACCGCCCGCAATCAGCGGGACGGCATCACAAAGCAAGAGGAGGCCACTCATGAGTAAGATTCTGCTCGTCGAAGACGACAAAAACCAGGCGATCCTGTACACCCAGGAACTCGAAGCCGAAGGGTACGAGGTCGAAGTCGCAGAAAACGGGCGCGTGGCATGCGAAATGGTCGAAAACGTCGACCCCGACATCGTGGTCATGGACATCAGCATGCCCGGCATGGACGGCATCGAGGCGATGGGCCGCATGCTCAGCAAACACGACGACCTGCCCGTCATCCTCAACACCGCCTACTCGTCATATAAAGAAGACTTCCTCAGTTGGTCGGCCGACGCCTACGTGATCAAGTCGTCCGACCTCGGCGAGCTGAAAAAAACCATCAAAAAACTGCTCCAGCGCAGCGAGGCCGCCGGCGACGCGACCGAATAACCCGACCCGCCACCACCCGGCGGAGAACCGATGGGCCATCGGAGGAAACACCCCGCCCGAACCGGTGTTGCCCGCGCTGCGGTGAGGCGCTTCTGCACCCCTCTCCCTTACGGGGATGGGTCGGCCGAGGAGCGGGCGGGCGAGGGTCGATCGGACGGGCCGTCCGCGGGCTTGCAATCTTCGCGGCCCGCGCGTATAACAAGGCCATTCGACGGAACCCGATCTCCGAACCGCCCCCAGGGGGACACCACGATGCCCGAGAAC
>PUPC01000372.1 GCA_003553185.1 Planctomycetota bacterium
TCTTCACCGCACAGGAACGCCCGCCGTACGCAGCGGGAGATCACGTGGTACCACGGGGTGGCGTCCAGAGAGACGAGGGAAGAGCGGGGATAGGGCATGGTGAAACTCCACGGGCGAGCGAGCCGCCGGCTTCGGTGATCCTCTGGAGCATAGCAGCGGGGAGAGGTCAGCGCCATCAATGTGACTGTCCAATTGCTCGCCTGCGAGACGTTGTTTTCTCCCTGCTGCGTCGGTTCTTCACTTTTTGTGTATTCGGTCATTGCTAGCTCCTGGTCAGGCCGATGGCGGATGTCATTAGGTCAACTGCATTCTTCGATTAGTTGCTGTGCGATCAATTGCATCTTTTCAATCATAGATCGATTGCCGTACATCGAATTCCCTACGAAAACATCCAGCGCCATGATGCAGCCGGCGGCTTTGGCAACGAACACGACGTCGCCGATACTTGGCGCCGATACTTCCAATCCAAGGGCACCGGTATAAGTTGCGGCCATCCTTTCGGCTGCCGAATTGACATCTGGTTGGGTAATGACATAACACCATAAATCAAACCCCATCGGGCCATACTGCATCGCCCCGCAATCACAGAACAGCGCCATCCCTCCACTGACGGCGACATTCCCCCTTCCAGCATCCCGGACGCACAATGCCTTCTGAAAACTTTGAAGCCTCTCATGAACGCATGCCCACCGTTCAATCAACTCTCGCTGCGCGAGAACTTCTGGACCCTTGCCTTCCAGCCCAAGAGCCGCCTGCATTCTCTCTATACTATTTTCCCGGAGATACAATCTATGACGAGGGAGGCCGGTAACGCCTTTGCTGTTTTTGGGAATCAGATTGGACGCAGAAAACTCTGCCAATCCGGCAATGCGTATTTCGTCCTCCTGTTCGCCTGCTTGGTCATTGATGTCATCAACGTGCTGTAGCACAAAAATGAAAGTTCCGGCTACTTCAATAACTTCGTAGCAGTCAGGAACAAAAAAGAGTTCGCCCTTGGAAAGTATATTACCGGAAAGGACTCCGCGGTAGAACGCCGCTTCCTGTTTTCCGGGTGTAATTTTCAGGAAAACCTTGCGCCCATTGTCATCGACTGCGGCGGCGGACAAATAGTTCACCCGGCCACCATACATCAATTCAACGGAATCGAGGTCGACAGGAAGTGACCCAATTTCGGCCAGAGCCTTTAAATACCTGCTTGCGGCATGTTCATATCCGTCCCTGTCTTGGGACAGCCTGCGCTCTTTCGCCTGCTTACCCAAGCTCTCCAGTCGCTCGTCAATTTGATGCATCATCTTATAGCCGTCCGCTGTCAGGTACAGGGATGGAGTATCGCGCGAGTATGCTCGCCACATCCTTCGTCATTCATTTCGCGCCGCCAGTTCGGTTCGGTGAGCCAACTCCGACAATATCAAATCCCTGAATGCAGGAAACACATGCGGCCGCAGCGCCCCCTTTTCCTCCTCGAACGCAATGTCCATGGTGTCGAACTTCGTTAGATGCGTGTCGAAATCGATGAGCGACAACTGCGTATCTACCTCGACCACATTGTTGTAGCAGAAGTCTCCATAGGCCCAGCCAGAGGCAACGCAGGCTTGAAAGACGGACTCGACGAACGTGTCAGTCACCTTGCGCGGCTTACGTCCCGCGCGCGTGACATAGCCGCGCACAATGTTGTCCTCGTCGCAGATGAACGTCTCGAACGCCCCGCTGATTTCCGGCGTGAACAGACCAACTTCGAAACCATGCGGCTGCCTCAGGGGAGCGGGGTGCTTGTGAAATTTTCCACCGGATGCGTAGGGCGACGCCGCCAGATAGAGCGGGCCCCATATTTTGTACCAGTATCGGTCATCGCGATAGAGAAACCTGTCACGCTCGGTTCCCGCCCCCCAACGGTTCTCGGGCGTGCAGTCATCAAGCCGGTCAAGGTCCAGATCAGCCAGCCGCATTGTCATCGGTCCGCGATCAGGACGGGGAAAACCTCACGCCCAAACAGTTTTGGGCTTACGCTTACTCGGATCTTCTTGAGGCCGATATCGTTCAGAAATCTTATATTTCCAGCAATATCATAAAGACCGTCGAAGCGGTCGTTTCTGCTGACGTGGTCGGTGAGCGCACCCCGGTGAAACTCCACACCGCGCCCCGGCCTGCACTGAATGACCGCGCGTTCGCATTTCTTTCGCGCGTCCTCGATCAGCATGTCCACTTCCTGATTGTTCAAGTGGTACAACACGAGAGTCAATAGGAGAGAGTCGTAGTCGACATCGACAACCGCCTTGACGGCACCGTTGACAAAACGGACATTCGACAAGTCGTAGCCCTTCGTCTCGAAGAAATTCTTGCTCGCTTGGCTGACTGCGTATATCGGCGAGGATCGCTCAAACCCGATGACTTCCCGTGCATAACGGCTCGTCAGCAACGAAAACATCCCAAAATTGCTGCCGATATCCGCGACTTTCCCGCCGCGCAAATGGCCCAGTTCCGCGATCACCGGGCGAGTCTTCTCATCCACCCGCTGATAATCGAGCGGGTATGAGGACTCCATGCCCTGGATATGCGCCTGCAGCGCCGGATAGAGGGCAGAGAACGCTTCGCCGTCCAGTTCCTTTCTTGTTGTCTCCGTCATATTATCTCTCTGAAAAAAGGCGCCGAATCGCGCATCAAAAATCCCTCCCACTCATCTCGACCACCATCCGCCCCGTCGACAACCGCTGCGCCAATTCCGAAAACGAACTCCAGGTCGACCCCAACATCACCGGCGCCCGGCTGAGGAGAATCGCATCAGCCAACGCATATTGTAACTGTTCCGCCGACCGGTCGTAGAGGCCACGCTCCAGCCATGCAATCCTATCGGGATATGCCCTGCCGAATTCCTCGTACGTCTCCGGCTTGTCCGCGGCGATAAATATCCGCCCGGCCCGGCCTTCGGCGATGAGCGCGCCGATGCGCTTCATGAAATGCGAAAAATGGCTTTTGGCCCGCCAATGGTCGATCAAGTCGTGGTCTTCCGCCGTCCAGTTATCGGTGCTCTCATAGGGCAAATGCTCATCCTTACGCCCCCCCTCCATGCGCACATGGGCCGAGACGTCGTTGGGATGTCGCACAGATCGGACCAGTTCCTGCACAGCCTCGACGGGGCGCATGGACTGGAGGAAACGGTTCTCCCGAGCCCAGTCAGAATGCGGTGAATTCAACACAAAGGCAGAGCGGGCGTAAATGTCACCCGAGCCGTTGCTGCGGATGGGAGCGTTCTTCTCACCACCTTCGATGGTCATGTAGTTGTGAATGTCGCAGCCGGACGCGTCGTGGATGAAGGATTCGTCGATCACGGCCCCGTTATAGTCAAAGAGGTCGGAAAGGCGGCAGTCGCAGTGATCGTCGGGCTGCCAGACAACCACCAGTTCTCGATCGGTGGCCTGCGCAATGGAAGCGGCTGAGGCCATTGCGCGCAGGCGATTACCCAAGCCATGCTGGACATCGATGAACATCCTCGCCCGGCGGCTCTGAACATGTGGAGCGAACGGCACGAGCACCTTCAGTTCGGCTTCGTCGAAATCGGTCAGTAGTTCCGTTTCCGACCGTGCGGCAACGGCATCTAGCTGAGCCCACCCGATGTTCTGCGGGTGACCGATATCCGCCCAAGTCGGCACCAGAGGATATTCGGTGAGTGGTTTGGCGGCGCTACCCGGCCACGACTGGATAGGTGCCTGGATGACAAGCGCTCGCTGAGCCGCGCGCATCGTGTCAGCCAGCTTCTGGAGCCGTTCAGCCAGTGTACCGCCCTTCGCCGCGTTCTTGAGGATGGCCGCCAGATTCTGGACGCGCACGACCAGATATGTGGCACCGGGATCAACCGCCCGTTCAGGGTAGGCGATCGAGAGCTCGATATCGAGTTTGGTGATGGTATCCAGTGGTTTGGCCAGAAGTCGGCGCAGTGCCGGTTCTTCGAGCCATCGTATTCTCGGCCCGCGACGCCAACTCGCGATCTCCCACAGGGCGATGTAATCGGCTTGACGATCGACATGCGGTGGTACTCGGCTGGGGACCCAATCCTCGCGCTGAATATCCAACCCTGCCTGATGCTCCGCAGTGATGGCGAAACCGATCGGATGCGATTCCGCCTTCCAGTCAGGCATGACATTGGCGATGTAGCGGTTACGCCGGATCTTGTACAGCGTATCCGCCTTGATGCTGTCCAGGGCGCTGCTGGTCGTCAGCTGGTGGGCGGTGCTTCCCAGGCGCTCTTCGTCCGAGTGGTCGAGGTGGTGTACGGTTCCAGCGAACACGTCCTGGCGCACGAAGCCAGCAGCGGTCATGCGTTGGTAGATGTCGTCATCATCCCAGCCGTAGGTGGTGATGTGCTCGTTGAA
>PUPC01000013.1 GCA_003553185.1 Planctomycetota bacterium
CGGGTTTCATATAATCCATATGGTCGCGCGCGGGGCCCGTAGCTCAGCGGTAAGAGCAGCGGACTCATAATCCGTTTGTCCGGGGTTCGAATCCCTGCGGGCCCACCATCGACCGGAGAGGTGGCTGAGTGGTCGAAAGCGGCAGTTTGCTAAACTGTTGAAGGGGTATAAGCCCCTTCCGCGGGTTCGAATCCCGCCCTCTCCGCCAGCACTCCCGCGATGCGGGGGACCGGTCCCGCACCACACCCCGCGCCTCCTCCAAACACGCGCCCAAGTTCAACAGTTGGCGAGCTGGAATACGCCCGTTCGGCCTCTCGGGACAAATCAGACGGGATGTCGTGACGACAGCCCGGACAACGGCTCGGGTTCGCCGGGTTGTCCGGCGCCGGCGCGGTTGCGTCCGGGGGGGGCGATGCCTACAATGCCATCTGTCGAGAGAACCCTTTGAACGACGATGCTATCGGAGAAAGTCGGATGGCGGTCCCTGAATACACCTGCCGGCGTACCCCCGAGCCGATTCCAATCGACGGGGACCTGTCGAAGGATGCCTGGCGGACGGCCGAGCCGGTCTCGCTGGTCCTGGTGGACAGCGGCCAACCGCCGGACCAACCGACGACGGTGCGGATGCTCTACGACGACGAGCACCTGTACTTCGCGTTCCACGCGGTCGATTGTGACATCTGGAGCACGTTCCGAGAACGCGACGAGATGCTGTCCGAGCAGGAGGTGGTCGAGATGTTCATCGACCCGTTCGGCCTGGGCAAGATGTACTTCGAGTTCAACATCAGCCCGCACAACGTGGTCTTCGACGCGGTCATCCTCAACCGGATGGAGCCGCCGGACGGGCCGCGGGATATCGCCGGGCTGCGGGAGTGGGACTGCGACGGCCTGCGGACGGCGGTGACCGTCGAGGGCGAACTCGATACCCGCAGACCGGTGAGCGAATACTGGGACGTGGAGGCCGCCGTCCCGCTCCGGGAACTCGTGCCGCCCCGCCTGCCGCCCGAGCAGGGCGACGAATGGCGGCTCAACCTGTACCGCATCGACCGGGGCCGGGACAAGGACGAATACCAGGCGTGGGCGCCGACCGGGCGCGTCGATTTCCACATGCCCTGGCACTTCGGGACACTGCGCTTCGGCTAGCCGGGCCGGCGGCGGCCGCACGAGCAAGAACGGATCCGCGAGACAAAGAGGACAGGATGACGGTTGAACTGGTCATTGGCACGCACAACCGGAAGAAGGGCGCGGAGATCGCGGCGATCCTGGCGTCGCCCGGGCTGGACCTGAAGACGCTGGACGATTTCCCCGACGCGCCCGTACCGGTCGAGGACGGCGAGACGTTCGAGCAGAACGCGATCAAGAAGGCCACCGAACTGGCCGACGCCCTGGGCCGGGCGGTGATCGCCGACGACTCGGGGCTGGATGTGCCCGAGCTGGATGGCGAGCCCGGCGTGCATTCCGCCCGATACGCGGGCGAACACGGCAACGACCGCCGCAACATCGAGAAGCTCCTGAGAGAACTGGAAGGCGTGCCCGAGCACAGACGGGCGGCCCGGTTCCGCTCGGTCGCCGCGCTGGCGGTCCCCGGCCGGCTGCTCGCCACCGCGACCGGCCGCCTGGACGGTGTCATCACTGAGGCCCCGCGAGGGACCGGCGGGTTCGGGTACGACCCGGTGTTCTATCTGCCCGAGTTCGGCCGCACCTGCGCCGAGCTGAGCCCGGATGAGAAGAACGCGGTGAGCCACCGGGGCAAGGCGTTTCGAGAGATGGGACGACGACTGCCGGGGCTGCTCGGCGTCGGCGAACAGAACGGGCCGCAGGAAGCGGAGGGCAAATGACCGGAGACACGCGATCCAGGGCCGTGGGCATCGACCTCGGCGGGACCAACATCAAGGGCGGGCTGGTGGACCGGGACGGGCATGTCGCGGTCAAGAAGAGCATCCCCACCGAGGCCGCGGGCGGAGCGGGGCACGTGATCGACCGGATCGCCGGGGTGGTCGCCGACCTGCTCGACGAGGGCGGGACCGCGCCGGACGACGTGGCCGGGGTGTGCGTCGGCTCGCCGGGGCCGCTCGATGCCGACAGGGGGATTATCTTCGAGGCGCCGAACCTCGGCTGGCGGGACGTCCCGCTCGCCGACGAGCTGACGTCACGGCTGGATTTCCCCGTGTGGCTGGAGAACGACGCGAACGCGGCGGCGTTCGGCGAGGCGTGGGTCGGCGCGGGCAAGGGCCGCGAGTGCGTGATCCTGCTCACGCTTGGTACCGGGATCGGCGGCGGGATCGTCATCGGCGGCCGGCTCTGGCGCGGGGTCAACGGGACGGGTGCGGAGCTGGGGCACATGACCATCGACTACGACGGCCCGATCTGCGGATGCGGGAGCCGGGGCTGCATCGAGGCGTTCGCCGCGGCGCCGGCGCTCGTCCGGCGGATGCGGCTGGCCATCGACGACGGTGCCGACTCGTCGCTCGCCGGGGCGTTCCGCGCGGGCGAGGAGGTCGATGCGAAACGGATTTACGAGGCGGCCGTCGCGGGCGACGCCACGGCCCGGAGGGAGATGGAGCAGACCGGGCGGTTCCTCGGGATCGCCGTCGCAAGCTACGTGAATATTTTCAACCCGAACTGCGTGGTGCTGCACGGCGGGATGGTCGACGCGGGCGACATGCTGCTCGGGCCGCTGGTCGACGAGATGGCCGGCCGATGCTTCGAGTCGTCCCGGCGCGGGTTGCAGGTCCTGCGGTCGGCCTTGCGCGGTGAGGCGGGGATGGTGGGCGCCGCCGGGTGTGCATTTGCCGCGGCGGAGGGTTCCGCTTGACAACCTCGGCCCTGCGGGTGGTATAATCGCCCCCGTTGAATAGAGCGAACCGTCCGTCCCTGCGGGCAATGGTTGAGGTTACTCTGAAGAATGGTCTGACCGTTGTTATCAACATTGACCACATTCTCTACGTTCGCAAGGCCGGTAGAGCTGTGAAAGAGAGAGGGTTTGGTCAAACTTATCGGTCCTGACAAGCTTCTGAAAACTCAAGGGCAGATATTGGATACATCTGTTAGCCGAGCACCTGTCTTTGTGGAGATGGTTAGAGACTCGTGAGGAAGAGAACTAAGGATGAGCAACTTGTTCTTTGTTGTGATTGTGCTGGCGCTGGTTGCTCTTCTCATTCTACCTTTGTTTCCTTACCTCGGTCTTTTGGTTTTACTGTTGCTTCCGCTTGTAGTAGTGATGGGCTTGGGCATATTAGCTCAGCGCAGGTTCTTTCCTACGCATAAGCAGAAGAAAGCGAAGCGAGCTTTGAAAGAGGCGAAACTCCTCCCTGATAGAGATAAATCTCTTGAGCGTGCGATCGCTTTAGATAAAATTTACAGTACTGAATACGCTAATGAGATGGCGAAGAAGTTGTTGACTTCAAGAGAGAAGGCAGAAGACCGGACGACCACGTTTGGAGAGCCACATTTCAAACGCCACAGAGACGAAATCCTGCTTGATCTTGAAAAGTTGAGAGCAGGTGGATGATGACTGCGTCCAGAGGATTTGATGCGGAATGGCTGTCAGATGGTCTTCCGGCGATTAAATCAGTCGGTCCGGATTGTGCTCCCTGTAAGAGGCATGGAACTGTAGATTGCGCTATGCTGGATACTTGTCCTGTCTGCATAGTACCTGATAGAGAGATCAGGAGCGCTGAGGAAGGGATTAGAGAGCGGTATAGCACCGGAGGATTCTATGAGTGACGAACAGAGACCAGCCGACCTTCAAGAGGCCGTCGAGCGCTCGTACCGGGTGCAGTGGGGCGGCCGCCGATACTGCACCATCGCCGCCATCGTGCTGCTTGTGCTTTCCGGCCTGACCGGGCTGATGCTGACGGTGGCCCGCCATTGGTTCACGTTCCCGCCGACGGTGCTCCGGGTCGTCGAGTTCTCGGCCCTGACCACCAGCTTCATCTGCCTCATCGCCGCCGTCCTGTTCGCACTCGAGGCTGTCATCCGGGCCCAGCGCGAACGGGGCGACCTGCCCGACCGGACCATCCACTTCGGGCTGACCCTCAGCGTCATCACCCTCGCCGGCCTGCTGTTCCTGCTGTTCACCCTGGCGATCCCGTGGAACGCGGGCGGCATCGGCGAGTCGCACGCCCGGATCATCCGGTTCATCCTGTTCCTCTTCTGCGCCGTCGCCTGGCTGGGCTCGGTGGCGATGTGCTCGGCCGGAGTCAGCATGCTGGTGACCCGGCACAACTCGCTGGTCGAGGTCAATAACACCTCCGAGGGGACGAGCCTGCTGTTCAAGCGGGGCTACAGCGGCGAGATTCTCAAGCTGTCCATCGCCTCCCTCATCCCGCTCATCATCTTCGTGGTCAC
>PUPC01000316.1 GCA_003553185.1 Planctomycetota bacterium
GGCTTGTCCTCCGTGGCACGTACGCGGAACCGGCGTGTGGGTTTCCAGTCGCCCTTGAAGTAGATGGCGTTGGTGAGGACGAGGCGGGTGTCCGGGTTGAGGATGCCGGGCCGGAGCAGGTCTTCGATCCGCTCATTGGTCTTTTCCTCGACCAACCGGTTGATGGTCTGGCGTGCGGCCTCGGTCTGGCGCTGGAAGTCGACCCGTTCGAGTCCGGCCCCGTAGCTTTTCTCGACCATCTCGGTGAAGGCGTCGAGGAACTCATAGCCGGACTGGCCCCAGAGCGCATTGGCGACGGCGAGCTCGAAGTCGCCCTCCTCGCCCGCCGTGTTCAGGTCATCGACGAGGGCGCCCATCGCCCGGTGCAGGTCCTCGTCGGGCGCCGTGAAATGGAGCGTCTCGGCCATCTGCTCGGCGGTCCGGCCGCGTGCGCCGGCGTAGGTCATCGCCAGAGCGGTCGATATGCTGTAGGGCGAGAAGAACAGGTTGCCCTCGGCCTCACGCAGCTTCGCGTAGAGGTCCCAGGCGAACTGGTTGTTGCCGCGCACCACCTCGGCCTGGGGGTCGGGCGCGGCCGGCTCCTCGGCGAGGGCGGGACATGCGGCGAAAATGACGACGAGCAGGACGGGGGCGGCCTTCGCGACGATTTTCATTGGACTGCCCTCGCGATCATGCTGCGGTTATTCCGCTTTCGGGTTCGCGACGCGACCGATGAACAGGATGCTGCCGGTCTCGTTGTCGCGGATGAGGAACAGGAACGGGTGGTCGGCCCGGAACACGACCGGGGGCGGTCCGATGCTGGTGACGCCCACGACGACGCCCGTGGCGGCTGCCGCCTCGGTGCCCTCTTCGTTCACGTCGACGAACGCCTTGTGGACGACGGCCTGGATGAAGAGCTCGCGGGTGCCGTCCATCCCGGAGAAGTCGGCCCGGCCCGGGGCGAACGCATCGCTCATCCCCATCGCGGCGAGCGTTCCGCTCAAGCTGAACTCGCTGGTCATGGTGAACCGGGGCAGGTATAGCTGCACCTCGCGTCTCCGCATCCGGCGGGTCCAGTTCTCCAGCGACTCCGGGCTGAGTTTCGCCTCGAGGGCGGGCAGGTCGCCGACCGTTCGGGGCAGGAGGACGAGCATCGACAGGTCGTCGCCCTCGTAGGGCAGCTCGATGACCTGGCAGTCTTCGTTTTCGGCGTACCGGAAGTCCTCTTTCTGGTACATCATGGGCACGTCGGTCTTGTCGCCGCCGGCCAGTGTGAACGGCCTGTCGCGGGTCGCGTCCTTGTCGAACTGGTTGGCCCAGTCGCCCTTGAAGTAGATGGCGTTGGTGAGGACCAGGCGGGTCAACGGGTCGATCGCGCCGGCCGGGATCAGGTCCTTGATCCGGTTGTTCGTCTGCTCCTCGACCCATGCGTTGATGGCCTGTCTCGCCTGTTCGGCCGCCTGTTGGAAATCGACGTTTTGCAGGCCGGCTCGATAGCTTTCGGTGACCAGGCCGGTGTATTCGTCGAGGAATTCATAGCCGCTCTGGGCCCACAGGGCGTTGGCGACCGCCAGCTCGTAGGGGCCGTCGTCGCCCGCCTTGTTCAGGGCATCGACGAGTGCGCCCATCGCTCGGTGCAGGTCCTCGTTCGGCGCGGTGAAGCGGAGCGTCTCGGCCATCTGCTCGGCGGTATCGCCGCGTGCGCCGGCGTAGGTCATCGCCAGCGCGGTCGATATGCTGTAGGGCGAGAAGAACAGGTTGCCGGGCTCCTCGCGGAGCCGGGCGTACAGGTCGGTCGCGAACTGATTGTTGCCTGCCACGACTTCTCCCTTCGCGTTGTCTTCAGCGGCCCGGACGGGCGCCGCTGTTGCCGCAATCAACGAAACTGTGAGTAAAACGAGGACTAAGTGCTTGAGCATGAGCATGCCTCCTTCCTTCCATAAGGCCTGTGTTCGACGTGCGGGCCGACGGCTCCGCCCGCCCGTCCGTCGTATAAAAACGCTTCTAACGTATTAGACGCGCTCGATCCTCAACGGTTCCCGATTTTTCGCAATAATTTCGAGAGCCGTTTATTCCTCGCTGATGGCAAGGTTTACGACCGTCCCATCCTGGACGGCGTTCACGTTCACCACGAGTTGTCGGCCTTCCTTGTCGTAGATGCGGTTCGCTATGGAGCCCATCTGGTGTTCCGCCTCCAATTCCCAGCCGTCGGCCTTTGCTTTCTCTTCATAGACCTCAAGGACCTTGGTGGCCTCGTCCCCGGTTCGCAGGGCCACGACCATCCGGCCCCCGTCCCTGCTCGAGTGGGTAATGGCGGCGCCCTCGTAGATATGCACATCGTCGGGGAAGCCGTCGGGGAGGGACGCGCTTCCGAAAATACCATAATCGACCTCGGCGTCGCTCTCGTCTCCGTCACCGGCCCTCTCGACCGCTTCCTTCGCTCTTTCCTCGACCTGTTCCATCAGCCCGTTCTCGCCGCATCCCGAGACCGCCACGGCAACCGCCAGGCACATCGCCAACAGAAAATGTTTCATCCGACCGCCTCCTTCCTTCGGAAAAGATTCCACCGCCCCTTTGTCAACTCCCACCGAACACATTATGATGCATGCGGGACGATTTGCAAGCACTTATTGCAACGATTTCGTCGATTCACCGGCCCGCCGGTTCCCCGCCCGGGCCGAGGCGTGTATAATGTGGCCTGGTGGCCCCGTTTCTTGAGGTACAGATATATGACGGACCGGCTGGACCGTGCCAGGGCGATGCTTCGCCGTTTCAAGGGGAACGACTATGTGTTCGGGCTGGACTGCCTCGGCCGGGTCGGCCCGTTGACGGCGGAACTGGCGGACAGTGCCGCCGTGGTGGTCGGCGGTTGGGGGAAGGAGTGGGGCGAGCGAATCCACCGGGCGGTCCGACGGTCGCTGGCCGTGGCGGGCGTCGAGGTCGCGGGCGAACTCATACCGGGCTCGAGCCCGAACGCCCCGCGTCCGGACGTGCTCCGAATCAGAGATGAGATCGCCGACCGCGGGGCGGACTGCGTGCTGGTCGTCGGCTCGGGCAGCACCATCGACGCCGCCAAATGCGCCGCGGCGATGGCCGTCCTGGGCGACGCGCATCCCGAGTTCGACGAGTACTTCGGCGTGGGCAGGGTCTCGCAGATGCTCGAGGTCGAGCAGAGAAAGATGCCGCCGCTCGTCGCGGTCCAACTCGCCGCCAGTTCGGCCGCACACCTGACAAAATACTCGAACATCACCGACACCGAGACCGCCCAGAAAAAGCTCATCGTCGATGAGGCAATTGTGCCCGACCGGGCACTGTTCGACTACGCGGTCACCACGACGATGCCGCGGGAGATGACCGCCGACGGCGGGCTCGACGGCATCGCCCACTCGCTCGAAGTCCTGTACGGGGCGACAGGCCGGGCGCTGGAGAGCGTGTCGCCGATCGCGCTCCTTTCCATCGCCCTGATCGTGCGGAACCTGAAACCCGCCTGCGACGACCCCGAGAACCTGGACGCACGGGAGGCCCTCGGCCTGGGCACCGACCTCGGGGGGTACGCGATCATGGTCGGCGGGACGAACGGCGGCCACCTCACCAGCTTCAGCTTGGTCGACGTGCTCCCCCACGGCCGGGCCTGCGGCGTGATGAACCCATACTACACCGTGTTCTTCGCCACGGCCATCGAGCCGAAGCTGCGGGACGTCGCGGCCGTCTTCCGGGAGGCGGGATACCTGAAAAGCGGCCCGGACGACCTCGACGGGCGGGACCTCGGCGAGGCGGTAGCGGGGGCGATGATCGCACTCTCCGCCGACATCGGCCTGCCGACCACCCTGTCGGAGGTCGAAGGCTTCACCGACGAACACATCGAGCGGGCGTTGGCCGCGGCGAAGGACCCGCAGCTCGATATGAAGCTCCGGGCCATGCCCGTCCCGCTCGCGGCCGAGACCGTGGACAGATACATGCGGCCGATCCTCGAGGCGGCGAAGACCGGCGACTTCGGACGGATAAGGAGCGCGACCTGATGCGAGTGAGATTCCGATACGGACGCGAGGAGATCGAGGTGAACGTGCCGGACGGGGCCGAGGTCGTCGCTTCGTCCTTCCCCCCGCCGCCGGGGCCGGCCGACGAGACGGTCCGGTCGGCGGTGCGTGCCCCGGCCGAGGCCCCGCCGCTCAGGGAGGCGCTTGCCGGCCGTCGCCCGGGCGAGGTCGTCGTGGTGGTCTCCGATGCCACCCGGCCGATCCCTTATGCGGAGTTCCTGCCGGGCCTCTTGGCCGAGATCGAGGGGGCCGGTGTGGCCCGCGAGGACATCCTCATCCTCGTTGCGACCGGTATGCATCGCCCGACCACCCCGGAAGAACGGGACGAAA
>PUPC01000348.1 GCA_003553185.1 Planctomycetota bacterium
ACTACGATGTGGACGCCCTGCACATGCTGTCGAGCCGGACCGGGGAGCTCCTGTGGCGGACCGATCCCGAGGACGGCGATTCGCCCCGCCCGATGCATTCGCTCCACTTCCACGGCGATGTCATCTACGGCATCGGGACCCATCCCGGGCAGGGTTTCTACGTGATCTGTCGCGAGGTAGAGTCAGGCCGCGAGGTGTTCCGACGGGAGGTGGCCGGTTACGATTCGCGGCCGACGGTGTCCTTGCTTCCCCGCGTTTTCGGCGAGCACCTGGTGGTGACGGTCGAGGACCGGCAGGAGATGGAGCTCGGTGTGTTCGACGCCGAGACCGGCGACCGGCTGCATGCGGTCGAGGAGAGCGGGGTTGGCCCGTTCGGCCAGCACGGCCGCGTCTCTGCCGCCGTGCAGCACGGTCGGCTCATCCTGTTGAGCGAATACCTGTTGAATTACTAGTCGCTGCGTTGCGGGAGTGCCGGCCGGCGCGAATTGGCCAGCGGTTGTTGACTTGGCACGCGTGTGCAGCCGGTGCCGGTATCGCGCACCAAGTATCGCCCGTTATCCGCATTCGGACCGTCGGCCGTTTCGCCTATTCATCATCCTCCGGCGGGCGCCGCGGTGCATCCTTTCTGAGGATGGTAGGGGCGTAGAGCCGGCTGCGTCCGTGGTTGCCGAACCGCTGCATCCATCCCTCCGCCCGAGTCTCTCGCACTTGAACGATGGCCCGGGAGAAGTAGTCGGGATCACCCGTATGCTTCCACATGAAGGCGAATCCGTATGCGAGTTCGTGTGCCCTCTGGTCGAAGTCGCGTCGGAGCGCGGTCTCGATGGCGGGGATGACGGTCTCGTCGCCGGTTTGCTCGACATACCAGCAGAGGCCTTGTATGGCCATGCCGCGCATCCATGCTCCCGCTCCCATTCTTCGCCCATCCGTGATTCTCTGGGCGGCTGCTCTTGCAAAGCTCTGCAACGCCTCGAGATACTCTTCCTCGCCCGTAGCGTCGTATCCGGCCCACAGTCCCAGTATGCCGTGGCAGATGGACCGCGGCTGACCGAAGTCGATGCCGTGGTTGCCCAGGCGGGTTGCCCAGTTCATCGTCTCCAGGGCTGCTTCTCGGGCGCGGTGGTCTCCCGTCAGGTACCACCGGTAGAAAGCTCCCATATTTTTCCAGTGGTTGAAGGTCGGTGATGCGAAGGGAGCGAATCCGGCGCGGTCCCGCCTGATATGCTCGCGGCTGGGGCAGTAGCGGGCGCGGCCCGGATGCTCGTCGTGATGGGTGTGGTGGACGTCTGCGTTGTGCCGGATCATGGTGTCGGCGGTCCACAGATAGAACAGGTCGCCCGTGCGAGCGAAGTTGAGGAGGATGGAGAACATGTAGTCGTAGTATCCGCCTTCCCAGTGGACTTGCTCCGGTCCGTCGCCCTTGATCTGCTCGACGCCATCGCCCCAACTGAGCAGACCGTAGCTATCGACCTTCCCATCGGGGGTACGGGAGGTTCTCCATCGCTCGAGCGGCCTGCGGACGGCTCCCGCTGCCCATCTGTTCAGCCCCTCGACCCGCTCTCTGTATTCGGGCAGATAGACCTCCGGGTCGGCCTCGCTCAGGTCGCCGAACACCTTCGTCCCCTGGCAGTACCAGGCGGGTTCGCACCGGGCGAACAGGGGTTCGTTTGCCGGCGCGATCGATGAGCGGCGGGGCGCGTCGGCCGCTCCGTCGTGGAAGTTGAACCAGATCTCATGGGTTCTCGCGACTCCTGCGAAGAACTGGGCGGCACCGTCGGCATCGACGAAGGTGGTCTCGCCCTTGTGATAGGCGCGGTCGGTCCACAAGCCGATGGTAATGACACCATCTTCCTCTGCGGACAGCGATTTTGCCCATTTCTGCCAGAAGTGTTTTACCGCCACGGTGACCCCGGCATCGCTGCCGGTGACGTCCAGCATCCCCAGCCAGGACGGTTCCTCTTCGTGGGGATTCCCCGCGATGTCCTGGCCCGGCCCCTCGATTTGATATACGTCGGTATGCGGGACATCGAGCCGTGCGAGAGCGGTCAGGTTCCCGCCGACGGGGTCATCGGCCAGGCCGAAGGCGTATCGGGGGTTCTGCCCGACCCGGGTGGGGATGGTGACCGACCAGTCGGCGACGGCAACGTGGTCTTCCCAGTTGCCGCGCCGGTTTTCGACGGTATAGACGACCTTGACCCGAGAGGACCCGGCGTAGGCGTAGATTCGGCATCGGTAGTCCATGCCGTAGCCGGTCCCGTCTTCCTTCACGTTCCTGCCGGTGATCAGGATCACGGCCTTCATCGGCCCCTGGTCCTCGATCTTGATCTCGGTATCTTCGTAGAAGGCCGGCGAATAGGTCTCCCCGCCGATGGTCAGTGCGAACCCGACGTCGTCTCCGGCAACCACCGGCTCGCCGTTCAGAACAACGCTGTCGAACAGGTTGAAACCGTTTTCTTTGACCACGAACTGGAGCGGGCCGGTATTGACCGAGAGGCCGCCCTCCACGGGTGTCACTTCGAGGTTGGCCGGCGGATCGGGGGCCGGGGCGGCGGCACCGTCGCGAAGCACGTAGGTGGCAGTTTCCCCGGCCGGCACGCTCGCCTGGAAATCGACGTGCAGCCACTTGATCGAGCCGTCGTCCCACCAGCGATTGGCCACACTGAACTGGGCCGGGACCGGTCGGCCGGCGGCGTCCAGCAGACGCAGCCCGTCGGTATTTTCGACCGCCCCTTTGGGCAGGGGCACGCCGCTGGTGACCGGTTCATTCGTTCGCTGAACACCGAGGCGCTCTTCAACGGTAAGATTCACCTCGAGGGCGGCGGCGGGCAAGGGCAGCAGGATCGCTGCCGCGATAAGCACGGCCAACAAAGTCCTCATGGCTGTTCTCCTGTCGTATGGCCGGGTTCTCTTCCTCTCATGACTATCGACAATCTATCACGCCCATCTCGTTTGTCAATAGCGTTCGTTGGACTGGACAAGAGGGCGTCGATGTGTTACAAACTTGGCCGGGTGGGGCGGGCTCGTTGATGCTCCGGCTGGCGGCAGCGGTTCCGCCCCAGGGAACGGGTTCTTTTTCCAGGGAGGTCTATGGAAGTCGCGAATAACGGGTGGCGGCCGAAAGTAGTCACCGCACTGGTGATCGTTCTTCACCTTTATATCTTCATCAGCGGCGTCAAACTTCTGGGCATCGGCAGCAATGCGATGCAGCACCATCCGTTCGCGGTCCGGGTTCTCCGGAGCACCCAGAACCCGTTCGTGGGACTGTTCGCGGGAATCTTTATCACCAGTATCATCCAGAGTTCGGCCACGGCGAGTTCCATCGTCGTCGGCCTGGTCGCGGTCAACGCGCTCGAGTTGAGCAATGCGATCCCGATCGTGATGGGGGCGAACATCGGGACGACCGTGACCAACGTGTTGGTCTCGATGGGTTACGTGATGCGGCGCGAGGAGTTCAGGCGGGCACTCGGGGGAGCGATCGTGCATGATGTCTTTAACCTGTTTGTGGTGATTATTCTGCTGCCGCTCGAGCTTGCGTTCGGGTTTCTCGAGAAGACTGCCCTCTGGCTGACCGCCATTCTGCCGCCAATCTCCCCCGATGCGGCGCTCGGCGAGGTAGCGGGTTTCGACCCGCTGGGGCCGGTGATTCGCCCGATGATCTGGGTGGTGGAGACGTTGGTGGGAAAGCCGACCGAGCCGGGCCTTTCGGCGGTTCTCACGGCGGTAATCGGACTGTGCTTTATTTTCTTTGCCCTGTTGCGCCAGGTCAAGACGCTTCGCCGGGTGATGGCCGGGCGTGCCGAAACGTTTATCAACAAGGTGCTGGGCAAGTCGGGCTGGCTTTGCATCCTCATCGGGCTGCTGTTAACGGTCATGGTGCAGTCCAGTTCCATCACCACCTCGATTATGGTCCCGATGGCGGCGGCGGGGATCGTCTCGGTGTCCCAGATATTTCCCATCACCATCGGGGCAAACATCGGGACAACGTTCACCGCGCTGATCGCCTCGCTGGCGGTCGGCGGATGGGGGGTGACCATCGCTCTGGTGCATTGCCTGTTTAATGTGTCCGGGATGCTCCTGTTCTATCCGATCCCCGCGGTGCGGGCGCTCCCGGTGCGGGTCGCCGAGAGGGCGGGGGTTCTTGCCGCTCGTTCACGCCGGCTGGCCGTGGTGGGTGTGTTCCTGATCTTCTTCGGCATCCCCGGTGGTTTGATTCTCCTGTACCGTCTGCTTTCGTGAGGAGTTGAACAATGCTCAAAGAACTGATCCGGATGTGGAAGAAGATCGACCTGCTCAAGGAGTCGTTCCACCAGTTCCTGGAAATGATCGACATGGTCGAG
>PUPC01000056.1 GCA_003553185.1 Planctomycetota bacterium
CCGGCTGGCCGAGACGCTGGACAGCATCTACGCCCAGACCTATCGCCCCATCGAAGCGATCGTCGTCGATGACGGCTCGACGGATGACACAGCCGAGGTCCTCGCCGGGTGGCGTTCGGAACATTCCGGCGATCCGCAGTTCACGCTCGCCGACTTCCGGCAGGAGAACAAGGGCGCCCCGGCCGCTCGCAATCGAGGAGCCATCGAGTCCCACGGCGAGTACATCCATTTCTGGGACTGCGAAGATATCATGCACCCGGAAAAGATCGCCCGGCAGGCCGAGGCGGCGGCCCGGCACCGAGCGGACCTGGTTGTATGCGATATCGAATTTTTTTGGAACGAACCGGGTGATAGTGGAGAAAATTTCGATTTCGCGGCCCAGACCGGCACGGCCACCAATAACCGGGGCGTAGTGAACGCCTGTATTTGTGCCGGCGGCTGGAATACACAGGCGGTGCTGTTTCGAAGGAGCGTGCTTTGCCTGGCGGGCCCGTGGCGAGAGTCATTGCGACGTCATCAGGATGTCGAGTTCAACGTCCGGGCGGCAATCTGTGCTGACAGCGTGGTCGGAGTCCGCGAGCCGTTATCCTTCGAGCGCATACACGGCGAGCCGGGCTGTATATCCGCCGATACTTCACAAGTTGCGTTTCAAAGCATGGTGGATGCATATCTGACCGTCCGGGACCACCTCCGCGTCACCAGCCACTTGAACGCCACCGCGCGATTGTTTCTGTTTCACCGCATGATCTCAATCGCAGAATTGGCGACGAGGGCGGGGCACCGGGATGTTGTATTGACAGGGTGCCGTATGGCGATGGAATTTGCGCCGCCCAGACGACGCCTTGTCCTGAAGCTGTTCCTGAAAATCATAGAGAAGTTGAAGGGCAGGATATTCTTCCTCGTCGCTCGACCTGCTTTTGCTGCCAACACAATGGCCAACGCCCTTCGAGTCAAGAGAACTTCGAAGGCAACCGACCTGGATGGCAGGTCGGAGACGGAAACAGAGAGCGAGTAATGCCGGATACCGTTATCGTTGTTACCCACGCAATGCTCCAGGGGTATGGGGGATTCCGAAATATCGCCGAGCGGATCGGTGCGATGAAAGCCCTCGGATTCGACATCGCCGTCGTGCACGCCGGGCTGGAGGGAACCGCGGAGCGGTTGGATGAACTCGGCGCCCGGCAACACCCCCTGCCGGGACTCTTCGATGACAGCGCCGCCAGCCGACTGAGCCCCTCACGCCGCCGACGACATCGAGCGGACAGCGAGCGTTTCCTCAAACTCATCGAAGAGGTCGGCCCGCGAGCCGTGATGGTCCACGGCCAGCGACCGGTAAAGCCCTACCAGGCCGCTCAAAAACTCGCCCCCCTGTTTTTCTTCCGGCACGACGGGACGATGGCCTGCCCCGCCGGCAGCCGGGTCACCGAGCCGGGACGTCGAAAGTGCGGCATCGAAGTCGGGTGCAGGTGCCTTGCCAATCAATGTTGGGGAGATAGCAACTCGCTGAGAAAAGCGGGGCTTGTCGTTCGCAGAAGGAGGGACCTGCGGCGGTTGAGACGCCTCCGGAACGTCGTGGTGAGCAGCCGCTATCTCGCCCGAATCCACGGCCTCCCAGACGCCGAGGTCCAGTATCCGCCACTGCGGAAGCCGGAGGAGCTGCCGCCGCGCGCTCCGCCCGAAGACCGGGTTGAGTGCCGGATCGTCTTCGTCGGACGCCTCGAGCGGAACAAGGGTGCGGGCGAACTGATCCCGATCATGCGGCTCCTGCCCAACGACTACTCGCTGGTCATCGTTGGGGACGGACCGGAACGGAGCGCGCTGGAGGAGCAGGCCGACGAACTGGTCCAGGCCGTGGAGTTTCACGGATGGCAGCCGAGCGAGGGCGTGTTCCGCGAGATGCTCCGGGCACAGGTCTCGCTCGTCCCCAGCATGTGGGACGAGGGCTTCGGCATCATCGGCCCCGAGTCGTTCGCCTGCGGGACGCCGGTCGTCGCCTACGACGCGGGCGGCATCTCGGAATGGTGTGTGCAACCGTCGGGCATCCTGGTTCCTCACGGCGACCGCCGGGCCGCGGCACAAGCCATCCGGACGATCTGCGAGGAACTGGAGGGCCCGATGTGGCCCGAGCGAAGCGAGGCCGCCCGCAAAACGGCTCACGAGGAGTTCGATTACGGCCGGTTCGTGGCCGACATCAAGTCAATGCTGGACCGAGCGGAGGCCCGACGATGAGGATCGGATATGACGCCAGCCCGGTTCGCGGTAATCGCACCGGAGTCGAGCACTACACCGTCCGGCTGCTCGAGGCGCTTCGGGGGCTCGACGATGTCGAGATCGTCGCTTTCTCGGACCTGGCAGTCCCCGACCTGCCGGAGGTGGTGGTTCGGCCGTCCCGGATGCCGCTCGCGCTCTGGCGGCAGGTCGTGCTGCCGCGGCTGGTTCGCGACGCCGGCTGTACGAGCTTCCACTCGGCGGTCACTGCGATGTCGCTCCGCCTGCGTATCCCGGTCGTCGCCACGTTGCATGATCTGGCTTGGGCTATTATGCCGGATTGCTATTTGCGACGTGAGCGGGCGAAGCAACGGTTCTGGCTTTGGGCGGCGTGTCGGTGGGCGGCGCGGCTGGTGTGCGTATCGGATGCGACGCGTCGGGACGTGCTTGACCGTTTTCCCGCTGCTGAGAAAACGGTGACGATACACAACGGGGCAGTGGCGGCACCATTGGACCGGGTCGACGAGGCGTCGGTCCGGAGCGCGCGGGATCAATTCGGCCTGCGTGGGCGATACCTGCTGGCGGTGGGACGTGTGGAAGAGCGGAAAAATCCGGTGGCGGTGGTCCGTGCGTTTGCGGAGGCGACTTGTGACCCAGGGCTGGATGACGTACAGTTAGTGTTTGCGGGCACTTTGGGGGATGCGGCGGACGAAGCCCGCGCGACGGCAGCGGCTCTGGGGGTGGCGGACCGGGTGGTGTTCTGTTCGTATGTGGCTGGACAGGAGATTTCCGCTTTGTACCAATCGGCGAAGGCCCTTGTCTATGCATCGCGCTACGAGGGATTCGGGCATCCTCCATTCGAGGCCCTCTCGCTGGGAACGCCGGTGATTGCGGCGGACATACCGGCCATACGTGAGGTGCTGGGCGACGGCGGCGAGTTGGTCGCGCTGGATTCGCCCGGGGCCTTGGCCATGGCATTGCGGCGCGTACTGTCCGATGCCGGTTACCGAACGGACCTGTTGGGGCGCGGGCGGGCACGGCTGGAGCGGTTTTCGTGGCGGACGACGGCCGAGGCCGTCACCGAGTTGCATCGGGCCTGGGCCTGATTGACTGGCGGGCCTTCGTAAGAGAGCAGGAGGATGGCGTTGGCGAATTCAATCGACTGGCGATGTAAGGCGTGCGACGCACCCGACGTGGCACCGCATACCCCCATCCCGGAGAAGGTCAGTTCGCCCCGGCTGTTCCCGCCGGGGAAGTTACCGGCGGGTGCGCGGCTGCGTGAGTGTGCGGCCTGCGGGCATATCCAAGTCGACCCGGCCTCCTGTCCGCCGATTGACTATGTCGGGGCAAGCGGCGACCCGGCGGACCATGAGTGGGCGTTCGGAGACCGCCGGGCGCACGTGAAGTTGGTGTTGGCGGAACTGCGTCAGTTTGCCGGTACGCAGAACCTGCGTATTCTCGATTTTGGGTGCGGCTTTGGTGTCGTGGCTGCAGAACTGGCGAGTTTGGGCCAGAAGGTCGTGGGCTATGACCCGGCCGAGGGGCAGGTGGCCCATGCTCGAGAGCATTACGGCATCGAAGCGTACAGTGGGCCTTGGGCTGAGGCGGCGGAGCGCATTGGCCCGGTGGATGCGGTGTGTTCTCAGAATGTGTTCGAACATCTGGCCGAGCCGTTCGCCGAGTTGGGCGCGGCATCGAAGGTGTTACGGCCCGGCGGGGTGGTTCATATCGCGGTGCCGAACTTCGAGAGCTGTCAGGTGGGGTACGACGCGCCGGGACATCTCCAGTATTTCTCCCAGCGAAGTCTCAGCTCTTTGGCCGAGCGAGCGGGGTTGACGGTACGGGCTTGTCGGTCGGGGCGACCTCTGATAGAGCGTATCCACCAATTCACTGGGCGGATTCCGCCGCTGGTCGTCGTTCGGGCAGTCGAGACCGCAAGCCGGTTGTTCGGGCGAAGGGGTTGGACTATCCGGCTGTACGCAACAAAACCCAACGAAGGGCGTTGATAACCCGGGCCGCGAGGGGGGCAAGCCAAATGCTTGAGACGGTCCCGCATCCTATCGCCCAACCGGCTGGTGGCCTGTTCGGCGGGCACGAA
>PUPC01000012.1 GCA_003553185.1 Planctomycetota bacterium
CGCCTGCGGAGTGTGCGCATCCGACGTGCACTACTGGCGGAAGGGGAACATCGGGGACCAGGTCATCACCGAGTATCCCTACGCCGTGGGGCACGAGTGTGCCGGGGTAGTCGTCGAGGTGGGCGATGGGGTGAGCTCGGTGTCGCCCGGCGACCGGGTGGCCGTCGAGCCGGGCATCCCCTGCGGCCAGTGCCGCCCATGCCGGGAGGGCCGGCAGAACATCTGCCCGGATGTCGTCTTCCTGGGGACCCCGATGATCCAGGGCGCGATGCGGGAGTCGATTCTGACCATCGAGGAGAACGTCGAGCCCATCCCCGACGATATGAGTTTCGCCGCAGCCGCGATGTGCGAACCGCTGGGCGTGGGCATCCACGCCGCCCGGCTCGCCGACGTGAAGTCGGGAGAGAACGTCGCCATATTCGGGGCCGGCCCCATCGGGCTGTCCACCGCTGTCGCCTGCCGTACCCGCGAGGCCGGACGAATCATCCTCGCCGAACCGGTCGCCGAACGACGCCGGTTCGCAGAAGAAATGGGGTTCGACACGCTCGATATCACCCCCGACCCGGTGTCAGTCATCCGCGAGCTGACCGACGGCGGGGCCGATGTCGCATTCGAAGCGGCCGGCGACATCCGGGCGATCGAATGGACGGTCCGTACGCCGCGGCTCGGCGCCCGGGCGTGCATCATCGGCATCCCTCCCGAGGAGACCGTCCCGGTCCCCATCAACGCGATCCGCCGGGCCGAGCTCACCATCTACAACTCGCGGCGGGCGAACCGCACCCTGCCAGACGCCGTTCGGATGATCAACGGCCCGGCCCGCGACCTGACGCGGATGTGTACCCACTCCTTCCCGCTGCCCGAGGCCCCGGCCGCGTTCGAACTGTCGGCTGCCCGGGCGGACGGAGTGGTCAAGGCAATGTTGGAATGGGATTGAGGAGGAATGGTGAGCGGAAAGCTGAGTGTATTGGTGGTCGATGACGAACTCGGCATCCGGGGCCTGTGCCGCGAGGTGCTTGAATCTGCCGCATGCACCGTTGACGAAGCCCCGGACCTGGCCACCGCCCGCGAGAAACTGGAGGGAGGTCGGTGGGACCTGGTCCTGCTCGATGTCCGGCTGCCGGACGGCTCGGGCCTTGACCTGTTCCGGGAGACCCGCCGACGTAAGCCCGGCCTGCCCGTCGCCATCATGACCGGGCACGCATCGGTCGAAGACGCTCTCGATGCGGTGAAGGCCGGGGCGCTCGACTACCTCTCCAAGCCGTTCGACGTGGAGCGGCTCAAGGGAATCGCCGACCTGGCGGGCCGAAGCCGTCCGCAGACGAAGGAAGGCGGCCGGGACGTGGCCCGGTTCCACGGCATCGTGGCCGCATCCCGCGAGATGGCCTCGATCTGCGACCTCATCGAACGGGCGGCGGCCGGGCGCTCGACCGTGCTGATCCAGGGCGAGAGCGGCACGGGCAAGGAACTGGTGGCCAGGGCCATCCACGAGGCCGGGCCAAATGCCGACCAGCCGTTCGTGCCCATCGATTGCGGCTCCATTCCCGCCAATCTTCTGGAGAGCGAGTTGTTCGGTCATAAGAAGGGAGCATTCACCGGCGCCCACACCGAGGCGCCCGGTTTGTTCCGGTCGGCGGGCAAGGGGACGGTGTTTCTCGACGAGATCGGGGAGCTGCCGCCGCCGCTTCAGGCCGGCCTGCTTCGGGCGCTGCAGGAGCGCGAGGTCCGGCCCGTCGGGGCCACCCGGTCGAAACCCTTCCACGCCCGGGTCATCGTCGCCACGAATCGCGACCTTCGGTCGGCGATGGCCGACGGCGAGTTTCGGCGCGACCTGTTCTACCGGCTGCACGTCATCCCCATCCATCTGCCGCCGCTGCGGATGCGCCGGGCGGACATCGAGCCGCTCGCCAGCCACTTCCTCGACCAACTCAACGTCGCCTCCGGTCGGAACGTGCGCCTCTCCGCCGGGGCGGTAAAAGCCCTGCGGAAGCTCGACTGGCCGGGCAACGTCCGGCAGCTCCAGAATGCGATCGAGCGGGCGTTCGCCCTCACAACGACCGACCTGATCGACGAGGAGCAGTTCGACGGCGTGGCCCCCGCTCCGGAGCCCCCGCGTGACGGCGACCGGCTCGAGGACTACGAGAAACAGGCGATCATCGCCGCACTTCGGAAGACGGACGGCAACCGGGAGCAGGCCGCCAAGCTGCTCAACATCGGCGTCGCCACGCTCTTCCGAAAACTGAAGAAGTACCAGATACGATAGTTCGCCCGGGCATAGCTCGTCTTTTTATTCACGGGCGTTTTTCTGCTATACGGCGGGCCAAGGAGGTGTCGAATGCGTATTGGACTTGGCAGCGATTTGCATCGGTTGGAGGCCGGCCGGCCGCTGGTCCTCGGCGGGGTCGAAGTGGACGATGTACGCGGCCCGGTCGCCCATTCCGACGGCGATGCGCTGCTGCACGCGGTCATCGATGCTATGCTCGGAGGCGCCGGGCTGGGCGACATCGGCGACCATTTCCCCGATTCGGACCCGCAGTATCGGGGCGTCGACAGCCGCCAACTGCTGCGGGCGGCAGCGGAACTCCTGGCCGAGCGGGGACTTCACGTCGCACAGGTCGATGCCACCGTCCTGCTCGAACGGCCCAAGCTCGGCTCGCACAAGCGGACGATGCGGGAACACATCGCCGCCGACCTCGGCCTGCCGGGCGGTGCGGTGAATGTGAAGGCGAAAACGAACGAGGGAGTCGGCCCCGTCGGACGCGGCGAGGCCGTCGCCGCCGAGGCCGTGGTCCTGCTTGCCGACTCCTGACCCGGCCCGGCCGGGCGGCAGAGCCGCTCCGTTGTTGCCACCGTTACGCTCTCTGCTATACTGGAGCCGTCAAGGAGGAAAATATGGGTATGAAAGAACGCAGTGCAGAACGGCGGAAGCGGATGGTCGGAAACATCGCTCACAGCCACGAAGAGGCCGAGGACTGGGACCTGCGATTCTGGCTCTCGCTATCCCCGCAGGAGCGAGTGTCGGCAGTGATGGATATCCACGATGACATCGCGAAGGCCCGCAAAATCAGACGCAAGGAGCAAGGATAACCCATGGCGCTCACGTTCTACAACACGCTGACCAACCGCAAGGAAGAGTTTGTCCCGGTCGAGCCGGGCAAGGTCCGGATGTACAACTGCGGCCCGACCGTCTACATGTTCGCCCACATCGGTAATTTCCGGGCGTTCATGCTGGCCGACCTGCTTCGCCGCTACTTCGAATACAAGGGGCTCGAGGTGGACCAGGTGATGAACATCACCGACGTCGGCCACCTGACCGACGACGCCGACGAGGGTGAGGACAAGCTGGAGGAGGCGGCACGCAAGGAGAAGAAGGACCCGTGGCAGATCGCCGCGTTCTACACCGACGCGTTCTTCGAGGATATCGACGCTCTGAACATCAGGCGGGCCACCCATTACCCCAGGGCGACCGAACACGTCGAGGAGATGATCGAGACGGTGAAACGGCTGCTCGAAAACGGGCACGCCTACCAATCCGGCGACTGCGTGTACTACGACGTGACCAGCTTCCCCGAATACGGCAAGCTCTCCGGAAACACACTCGACCAGCTCCGGGCGGGGGCACGGCTCGACGTGCACCCGGACAAGCGGGACCCGCACGACTTCGCCCTGTGGATTTCCGACCCCACCCACATCATGAAATGGGAGAGCCCCTGGGGCGTCGGATATCCCGGCTGGCACCTCGAATGCTCGACGATGACCCAGAAATACCTCGGCGAGACCATCGACATCCACACCGGCGGCGAGGACAACATCTTCCCCCACCACGAGTGCGAGATCGCACAGGCGGAGGGGGCAACCGGCAAGCCGTTCGTCAACTACTGGATGCACGTCCGCCACCTGTTCGTCGAGGGCGAGAAGATGTCGAAATCGCTGGGCAACTTCTACACCCTCCGCGACCTGCTCGAACGGGGCCTCGACCCGATGGCCATCCGATACACCCTGCTCTCGTCGCACTACCGACAGCCGATGAACTTCACCTTCGACGCCGTCGAGGCCGCCGGGGGGGCCGTCGAGCGGCTCAACGAGTTCCTCAGGAACATGCGGGCGAAATCCGGCGAAGGCGAGGACCCGCGTGTCGGCGAACTCATCGATCAGATGAAGGCGGATTTCGAGCGGGAGATGGACGACGACCTCAACATCGCACCGGCCCTGGCACACCTGTTCGAGTTCATCCGGCAGGTGTACAAGCTCGATGTCGGCGCCGCCGACGCCCGCCGGTGCGCGGAGGCCGTCCGGGAGATCGA